>NZ_DFBY01000032.1:0-114618 GCF_002366815.1 Psychrobacter sp. UBA3068
CCCACTTGAGCTTGGCGAAAGTGGGGGGGGGAGTGTGTCAATATACTGTATTATGCGTTAATTTTTATCTTGATTGCCGGAGGCTAGTATAGACACTTCTACTATTAAACACACTTTTACCACCTGGTCTTGGGGAGACTTTGCGGGCTTAGGTTTGGTATTGCATGTGGTGCTAATGATAGTAATGACACTACGGATTGTATCGGTGCAGCGCAATATCGGTGTATCGATTGCTTGGGTTGCTGTGCTCTATACATTGCCGCTGTTTGGTTTTATTGCTTATATCCTGTTGGGGGAGCCGATGATTGGGCGGCGCTATCGTGAGCGAGTGGATCAAGCTAGCCTACTGATGAACGATATGGCGCGCCGCGAGCATTTGGTGTTTGATCAGGGACAAGATTTGCTACCACTCAATTATCGCGGTGTCAGCCAAATCGGCACACGCTGGACAGGGCTTGGGGTATTTCCTGATCACAAGATGCAGTTACTCACTGAGTCTAATGCCATTTTTCAGAGTCTGATTGAGGATATAAACGCGGCGCAGCGTATTATCCTGATGGAGTTTTACATTGTATATCCCAAGGGACAGGTGCTAGAGGTGATAGAAGCGCTATCGGCAGCAGCAGAGCGGGGCGTAGAATGCCACGTACTGGCTGATAGTGTGGGGAGTTTTAGTTTTTTTAATAGTAGCGCTCATCGTACGTTAGAGCGAGCGGGTGTTTTTGTCCATCAGTCGCTGCCAGTGGGGCTATTTAAGACGCTGTTTAAGCGCTCAGATTTGCGCAATCATCGTAAGATGGTGATCATTGATGAACATATCGGGTATATCGGTAGTTTTAACTTGGTCGATCCGAGATTTTTTAAACAAAATAAAAACGTGGGACAGTGGATTGATGTAGCAATACGCACCACCAGTCGGCACTCGATCAGTATTACGATGGCCATGGCAAAGGTCATCGCAACGGATATCGGTGCTGAAAACAACGACAATCTACACGCCCTCAATCAGCGGGTAAACAGCTATACTCGTCGGCTATACGTGATGGACCCAACCATCAATGATTTAAACAGTCGGGTAAAAGTGTTAGGCGATCACGCTGACTATCACAAGCAGCCAGATATTGGCTCGACATCGATTATCATACCCAGAATGCCAGTCGTCGAAGGTGTGCTGGCGCAGCTGATACCTTCAGCACCACAAGTGACGGCCCATGTGATTTATAATACGTTGGTAACGGTGGTGCATCGTGCTAACAAACGCATTCGTATTACTACCCCGTATTTTGTACCCGACGAAGCATTGTCAGGCGCACTCGCAATAGCAGCCAAGCGCGGGGTTGAAGTGACGCTTATTGTGCCTGAAAAAGTCGATTCGTTTCTCGTGCAGCATGCATCACAAGCCTGCTATCAAGAATTGCTTGAGGCAGGTGTCACCATTGCTTTATTTAAGGGCGGGCTGCTGCATGCTAAAACGGTGGTTATCGATGATGACTATTGTCTGTTTGGTACCGTGAATATCGATCAGCGTAGCTTTTATCTTAATATGGAGGTCAGTTTGGCAATTTACACGCCAGCGATGGTCGCTCAAGTGGCTGACTGCCAAGAGGTGTATTTGCAAAACTGCCGGTATTTGGGCTTAGAAGAGTGGCGTCAGCGCCACGGGGCTGAGCGTTTGTTTGATAATGTGGTACGCTTATTTAGTCCTTTATTGTAGCGCCTCACACTTTAGGCTGCCTTAACTTATGTGTATGAGCTTATGACTCTGCTGGTTTCACTATTTTGATTATCAACTCGTTTACAGAAAGGATCCGGTTGTCTATGTCTGCATCGCCCGTAACGCCACTTGATTATATTGCAGCCGGTTATTGGCAAGACTTCTTAGCCAAGCGTCCGATTGCAGGCGGCATCGCTTATGAAGCTGAGCTTCGCGACTGTATGTTGGACGAGTCGCTGGCAAGCTTGCAGCGAGTGGACATGTTATTGTCACAGCTACGCCGTAACATGATTAAGGCGGATCAGTGGAATGAGCAGGCACTATTAGTCGATGAGCGCCATCGTAATTTTATGATGTTTTTAGCGTTTTATGCAGGGCGAGTATTGGCGAAGCAGTGGCAAAGTACGCCGCATTGGTATGGTCAATTTGAGCTACGCAAGCGCTATCCTGAGCTATCACTAGTAACCGATGATTTTTATCAACATATGGCCGTAAACTATCGTGATAACACGGACAATAGTGCCGTGGCATCACTATTTTTTGCTTTAGAGCCAATAGGGCTGCGTCTGTTTGGTCATATCGATCGGCAGTTTGCGGCAGTGCAAGGTGGTCAAGTGGCTAGCGGCTTATACCAAGCAGTCAGCGCAAAACTACCGAATGATAGGTTACTTAATAATAGGTTACCAAATAACAGTGATCACCAAGTGACTGAATCAGCCACTCATAGCGATATTCAGAATGCTAATCCCAGTACCGATGTCCATTTAAACACTAGTGAAGTGTCGATTGTTCAAAAAACATTCAATGACATAGCTGGCAAGGAGGTATCAGCGGCAAGTGATTTATCTGAAAATAATAAGCCTGAGCTGGCTAAAGCAGAGACATTATTAACCAATCATCCGTCAGAGCAGCTTGTCATAACAAAACCCGCACCAGCACCAAAAACCTCACCAACGCCAGAGATGTTCACACAGCTGCTTGTAGAGCTAGATGACATAGCAGTAGAGCAAAGTGCGGGTAATACTGAATATCAGCAAGCTAATAAGGTATTGGCACAGTTTGAGCGGCATATTGCCAAGCAAAATAAGCCTCGGGCGCAAGTTGTGTTTTCAGAGAAACATTTGGCAGCAAAAAAGCAGGCGCTGCTGGCACTCCAAGAAGCTGCTAATGCTGGTCATACCGCTGCGATGTTGCGTTTGGCCATGTATGAGCTACTTGGTGAGGGCTTAGCCGGTGATAAAGTAGCTGGTGCAGCGTCTGGGGTTGAGTGGGTTAAACAGGCAGCCAGCCAAGATGACAGCCATGCCCAGCGCCTACTAAGTAAGATGTATTACCAAGGACTAGGAGTCACCCAAGACATAGACAATGGTAAATATTGGCTCACGCAAGCCGCCAAAAATGGTCATGCTGAAGCCGCCGATTTGGTCGCACATTGGCAACAAGCGCAAGTGCTGATGACCACAAAAAAGCAAGAGCAGCATAGCATCAAACGCTATCAAATATTGCTTGGCGTAGTGGGCGTAATAGCATTGTTGATATTGATTTTTGTCTAAAATATTTTATGGTAAATCGCTTTTAAAAGCTTATTATTAAGCGCTAAATTCAGGTAGAATTGGCGCGTTTTTTACGGCTGTTTTTATTATCTGATCAATTACTAATCTAGGCTGCTTCATGCCATCTTCTCATACCTCCTCTGATTGTTCTGCAAAGTCATCCTCTGATCTTGCATCGTCGCCTAGCTGTGCTGTTTATACGCCGCCCCTTTATTATCAACTGATTATCGGCTTACTCGAGCCCTTGTATCGGCTGCAAGTATGGCGACGCTCACATCAGCGCGATAACTATCAACAAGAGGTTGAGCAGCGTTTTGGTAAACGGTATCCTGCACGGCCATTGGTTGATGCCACGCTTACTACTGAGTCGCAGGCGAATAAAGGCGTGATTTGGTGCCATGCGGTCTCATTGGGTGAGACCAACACAGTGGCCCCTTTGTTAGAGGCTTTGTTGGCAGAGGGGTATCAGATATGGCTGACCAACACCACACAGACAGGCTTTGCTCGCGGCGCCAGTCGTTTCGCTGATGAGATTACTCAAGGTCGCATGAGCCACAGCTACGTCCCTGTAGATAGCCCGGTCGTTATTGAGACTTTTTTGGCTCATGTCCAGCCCATGGCGGCTTTGTTTGTAGAAACAGAGCTGTGGGCAAATATCTTAACCAAACTGTCTGAGCATCATGTCCCTAGTATCCTAGTCAATGGTCGGCTGTCGGCGGCGTCTTTTAAAAGCTACCAAAAAATTGCAGCCGTCAGTACCAGTATGATGAAAAACCTGACGTTAATCATTGCACAAGACAATGAGTCTGCGAAACGCTTTCGGCAGTTGGGGGCGTATAGTGCGCAGATTCGGGTGGCAGGCTCGTTAAAGTGGGTGATTAATGCCCCTAAGCTTGCTGCCGGCGCCAGCGTCACAGAGGCGGCTGATATTCAAGGCGCGCATACGATGGTACAAACATCGTATCTAGCTCATCGTCAGGTCGAGTTAGCAGAAAAACTGGGTATAGTCGGTCGACCAATTTGGGTGGCGGCAAGCACGCATAGCGGCGAAGAAGCAGTGGCGCTGTCCTTGCATCAGCAGTTGTTGTCCAATTCAGCACTGGCCAACACGTTGTTAATCATCGTGCCAAGACATCCTGAACGGTTTGATGAAGTAGCAACACTCATTCAAAACACAACGTTAAAAATGGCGCGGCGTAGTAGAGAAGAGGCTGTTAGCATAGATACCCCCGTTTATTTGGCAGATAGTATGGGCGAGCTGATGACATGGTACGCACTGTCAGATGTGGCACTAGTGGGTGGCTCATTGGTTGATATCGGCGGGCACAATCCTGTTGAGCCTGCGAGCGTCGCAACGCCTGTGATAATGGGGCGCTATACTCAGTCGTGTCAAAGTGTGGTGGACAAACTGTCTGAGGTAGGGGCGCTATATCAACCGCAAAATCCTTGCTATCGTCCCGTTACGGTAGAAGAGGTGGCAACAAATGGCCCTACTGTTACTGCTACAGATGAGCAAGTAGCCACTCATAATAAGGCAAATATCAACCAAGCGCCCTCTGGCAAACAGTCTGCTGCTAACAATGACGACAAAACCCGTATTTATCAGCAGCTGGCGTTTTGGCTCAGTCACCTAGAACTGGCAAAACAGGCGGGATACGCAGGCGAGCAGATGACCAAACAACAGCAAGCGGTATTACCCCGTCAACTTGCCATGATTATCAGTGTCATCGAGCAACACTCACACGCAGAGACTTTATGAACTGTATATTACTACCAGCGGCAAACTTCTTGCACGATACGGCACACATTAACGCACTGCCACAAATTGATCACGTTAACAATGTATTGGCGGCAAAAGTTGGAGACACCCTTAAAATTGGTCAGCTCGGCGGTCATTTAGGGACGGCAGTTATTGATGACATGACCTCTGATCGTATCCAGTTGCGTGATGTCCAGCTCAGCATCGCACCGCCAGCTAAGCTAGATTTGACGGTGATACTAGCACTACCGCGTCCCAAAGTGCTGCGCCGCTTGATTATGGATATGACCGCGCTTGGCGTACGCGATATCATCCTGATAAATAGCTACCGTACGCAAAAAAGCTATTGGCAAAGCCCGATGCTTAAGCGCCTTGATGAGTTTGTATTAGAAGGGCTACAACAAGGCGTTGATACAATAGCGCCTCGTATTAGTCTACAAAAACGCTTTAAACCATTTGTCGAAGATGAATTGCCTCGGTTGGTGAGCAAAGGCGCTATCGTGGCGCACCCGTATACTTCCCAGTCATTGACACAGTACTTAAAAAAGCAGTATTTACAAAAACAGGACTTACAGAAGCCGCCAGCATTGGCCATGCCTAATCTGGTTTGTATTGGTGCTGAGGGTGGTTGGATTGATTACGAGATAGAATTACTTGCCGCCCAAGGCTGCGAGGCAGTACATGTAGGCCTGCGCATATTACGGACTGAAGCGGCCGTTAATGTTCTGTTGGGGCAGTGGCTACTATAAAGCAGTAACGTGTGCTTTCACTTAAATCAGCTATAAAAATAAGTAAACACGATGGGCGATAGATGTAGCCCTGTAAACGCGCAGATTAAGTCGCATCATAGACCAATTTCTGAATTAACAAATGTATTGATAGTTAATCTCATTTGCATTAGTATGTTGTTTCCATACATTATGGTCTTATCAGTCTGAACCATGCTTGATCGATACCGCGATTGGTAGCACAATTTTGTTTCACCATCCATCTCATCTTTTTATAGCGCCATTATGGGGAAAACCATGTCATTGAACACCCTCACCGCCACTTTAACCTCTAATAAGCTGACCTTACCTGTTGCCGTATTTGGCATGATGCTGGGTCTTACTGGCTGTAACAACTCATCTACGACAGAAGAGAGCGTAGATGCAGAAACGACGGCAGTTAGCACGGAAGAAGGCGTCGCTAACGATGGTGCTACCAGCACTGATGATCAAACGATTACTATCTATTCATCACGTAATGAGCAGTTAATTAAGCCACTGTTAGATCGTTATACTGAGCAGACAGGGGTGAAGGTTGAGCTGGTCACGGACAGCACTGGGCCATTGCTGGCGCGTTTAGAAGCGGAAGGGCAAAATACCCCAGCTGACATGCTTTTGACGGTTGATGCAGGTAACTTGTGGCAAGCTGCGCAGCAAGGCTTACTTCAGCCAGTGGCTTCAGACGTTTTAGCAGCAAATGTCCCTGCAAAATATCGTGACCCAAAAGGTCAGTGGACAGGCCTATCATTACGCGCCCGTACTATCTTTTATGACCCAAGTAAAGTTAGTGCCGATGAGCTATCGACTTACGCAGATTTGGCGGATCCAAAATGGAAAGGCAAGTTGTGTCTTCGTACCTCTAAAAAGGTTTATAATCAGTCGCTTGTGGCCAGCATGATAGAGCATTTGGGCGAAGAAAAAACAGAAGAAGTCATCCGTGGATGGGTGGATAACCTAGCGACTGATGTATTCAGCGATGATACCAGCATGCTAGAAGCCATTGCCGCTGGTCAGTGTGAAGTAGGTATTGCTAACAGTTACTATTATGGTCGTCTGTTGGATGAAAAACCAGACTTCCCAGTAGAGATATTCTGGGCAAATCAAGGCACGACAGGCACGCATGTCAATGTCTCAGGCGCTGGCGTGGTTGCTGGTTCAGACAATCCAGATGGGACGCTTAAATTAATCGAGTGGCTGTCATCGGATGAAGCGCAAGGCATTTATGCCAGCTCTGATAAAGAATTCCCAGTAAAAGAAGGGGTGGATGAATCAGAGATGCTCAGATCGTGGGGTCCGTTCAAAAAAGACGATATCAACGTGCAGAAGTTTGGCGAATTACAAACCCAAGCAATTCAAATGATGGACAAGGCGGGTTACAAATAGAGTAACAACAGACATGCCAATCTCAAATTTTTTGAGGTTGGTATTGATCTGTAAGGCATCTATGCATGTGACACGGTAACAATATATGATCACAACGCCAGACACGTCTGTAGGGCAAAACGACACAGGTAATGACAGGGTCAATGATAAAAAAGCTGTCAGCCAAGACCACGCCGTCCGTAAACGTATGATCTCGAAATCAGTCTTAGGACTGATTTCGCTGTTTATGCTTGTACCGATTTTGATCGTGTTGTTATCGTGGACGCAGCCAGTAGCCGATATATGGACGCACATGGCAGATTATGTACTGCCTCAAGTCCTTAAAAACACTGCTATCTTATTGTTGATGGTGACTATTATTTCTGGCACTATCGGCACCGCGCTTGCTTGGGTGACCAGCATGTACCGCTTCCCTGGGCAGCGGTTCTTTTCGTGGGCATTGATGTTGCCGTTGGCGTTTCCGGCCTATGTGTTGGCGTTTGTCACGGTCGGTATTGTGGATTTTAGCGGGCCGTTACAAACGGGCTTGCGGGATTTGGGCATCAATACGGCGATACCCTCGGTACGTAATGTCTGGGGCGCAGGTATGGTGTTGTCTCTGGCATTTTACCCCTATGTTTATTTGCTGGCGCGCCAAGCGTTTTTATCTCAAGGCAGGCGGGCGATAGAAGCGGGGCAGATGCTGGGACTTAGCCGTGGTCGCGTGTTCTTTCGGCTGGCACTGCCACAAGCGCTGCCGTGGATCATTGGTGGGTTGCTACTGGCCAGCATGGAAACCTTGGCAGATTTTGGCGCGGTTTCGGTGTTTAACGTCGATACCTTTACCACAGCTATTTATAAAGCGTGGTTTGGTTTTTTTAGTTTAACGACAGCAGCCCAGTTGGCGGCGCTGTTAATCGGTGTGGTCTTTATCGTGGTGTTGTTTGAGCAGTATTGGCAGGCCAAGCGTGGAAGCTCAGTCACACAAGGCAGCAGCCAACGTTTTGAAGCCAGTAAACCTGCTAAACTGGCCATGACGCTCTTGTGTACACTAGTATTTGCAATCGCCTTTTTAATACCGTTTTTGCAGCTGATTTATTGGACCGCATTGAATTTTCGGCAAGATTTTGATGCTCGTTACATTGATTTTGTGACCAATAGCCTTATGATTGCGAGTATGACCACGCTTTTTATTGCCTTTTTGGCGGTGATTATTGCGTGGATTAAGCGGCAGTACCCTGATAAATTAACCAAGCTGATGACCACTTTGGCCAATTTGGGCTATGTGGTACCAGGTACGGTTTTGGCGGTGGGCATCTTTATTCCCATCGCTTGGCTAGACAACCAAATGATTGCGTTTGGTGTTACCTCGCAGCAATTTCTGTCCGGTAGTGTGATTGTGATGCTACTGGCATTATCAACGCGCTTTATGACGGTGAGTTTTCAGCCCGTCGATCGGCAGTTACAGCGTTTGACAGTCAATCAAGAAGCTGCAGCCAATCTGCTGAGTGACAGCCCTTATCAGCGTTGGCGACAGGTGATGTTACCAGTGCTTAGCCCCGGCGTGCTGACGGCCTTACTGATGGGGTTTGTCGAGGTGATGAAAGAGATGCCGATTACCTTGATGACACGTCGCCAAGGCTGGGATACGCTGGCGGTGCGAGTGTTTGAGATGACCAGTGAAGGCATGTGGGGTCGTGCGGCCTTACCAAGCTTATTGATAGTGCTGGTTGGACTACTCCCTGTTTGGATATTATTGCGTCAAAGTGATAAGCAAGGATAAAAGCAGTTTTAAAGACAGCTCATTTTACTAATAGCTAACTGGTACCGTCTATGTACACCGATTCAATGAACGACTCATCAGACCCTAACGCCGTAAAAGCCAAGTCAATAAAGACTAAGGCAAGTTCTGAGCATGCAACAAAACCACCAGTAGCACAAGTTAAAACGCCTCAAACCCCGCCTAAAAAAATTCAGAAACCAGACAGCCCCTTTAGCCAAGCAGCTGAGTCAGATATCGCGAGTAACGCTTATTTTAGTGTGCAAGATCTAATCGTGGGCTATGACGATGTTACCATCGTTAATGGGCTGTCATTAATGCTACAACAAGGCGAGATTGGTTGTTTTCTGGGTTATAGCGGCTGTGGTAAAACCACGGCGCTACGAGCGATTGCAGGGTTAGAGCCAAGCCGCGGCGGCAGCATTTATTTAAATAGTCAATGCCTTACTGATAAAACCGCTCGCCACTCATTTGCCGTAGCCCCCGCCAAACGTGGTATGGGTATGGTGTTTCAGGACTATGCACTATTTGGTCATCTCAGCGTGGCAAAAAACATCGCCTTTGGACTGAATAAATGGTCTACCGCTGACAAAAAAGCCCGTGTGGCTGAAATGTTAAGCCTTGTCGAATTGACTGAACATGCGGACAAACGTCCAAATGAGCTCTCGGGTGGTCAACAGCAGCGGGTGGCCTTAGCACGCGCACTGGCACCAAAACCCAAGCTGCTCTTACTAGATGAACCCTTTTCTAACCTAGATGTGGTATTACGTGAGTCATTGGCAATGAGTGTCCGTGACATTCTCAAACGCACCAATACCACAGCGATTTTGGTGACTCATGACCAAAATGAAGCGTTTGCACTCGCCGATAAAGTGGGGGTAATGGATAAAGGCAAGCTGGTACAGTGGGCAACCCCAAGTGAGCTCTATCATGAGCCAGTCAGTCCTTTTGTGGCCGAGTTTGTGGGTGAAGGGGCGATGATAGACGGCATCATCAAAGAAGGCCATGTTGAGACGGCACTGGGCAATATTTATCGGCGCATGGAAGTGTGTGACGCATTAGGACAGCCGCAGTATTGTGAGTATGACTATCCAAACGGTACGCCAATCAAAGTGCTGGTACGTCCTGATGACATTATTCATGATGATGACAGTACACAGACGGCCCTAGTGATTGGGCGGGTATTTCGCGGTGCCAATTACTTGTATCGCTTACAACTCGATGATGGGCAGACCGTATTGTCATTAGTCGCCAGTCATCATAATCATGAGATTGGGTCACAGATTGGCATCTTACCGCTGCTAGAGCACGTCGTGGTGTTTGACGAAAAAGACATCAATGCCACGACTTGGTCAGAGTATGATAGATCAGAGAGAGTGGAAGAAATAAAGTAACGGTTGTTAAAGCGTGTAAAAAGCACACTAACAGAAATGTTATCAAACTTTGCCTGAGCTAGGGTGCGTTATCACGCTTAAGCGTGCCGAGCGGCTAGTATGTGCAAATAACGTCCGAGCCATTTGTACGGCTCTAATTGTGAATAGCGCAGCTCCATCCTTATCACGGCATCTGGGTCATTGTGGCCCCCGCGTTTTAGCGGTGCATAATCATGAAACACGCGCAGACCACTGGTACGCACAATGTGATAATGATGCGCGGCCAACCATGACTCTACCTCTTCTTTGGCAACGGGATAGTTGGGCGTCAGACTTTTTTTGTTGTCAGCCTTGTAGTCCGTATTGTCGAGTAAGTTAAAGTTACCCATGATGAGGTTGCGATAATCAAAGCTCGCCGGATTATAAAAGCATAAGGACAGCGCCCCATCATCTGTTAGGTGCTGGTCAAAAAAGTCCATGACCTTTGCTGGCTCCGCTAGCCATTCGAGCAAAGCATGCGACATGATCAAATCAAACTTATTTGTTTCTTTTGCTAACTTGTCTTGAAGCGCTTGATAGGGGCAAACATACCAGGTGATATCCAAATCTTTAAGATCCCAGTCTTTATCTATTTGTGCCACGCTCGCTTGCGCTTTTTCAAGCATATTGGCTGAAATATCATTGATCACCACGCTATGACCTTGCGTAGCAAGCTCAATCGCAATCTGTGCAAGCCCTGCACCCACATCTAAAATACGTAACGGTCGTCCAAGTTTTTGACGCATCTGTGTACTATATTCAAAAATATCACGGCGCAATACGGCCAAGCGAATGTCACCTTTTAAACCACCGTACACCTTTTTTTCAAAATGATCAGCAATGGTATCAAAGCTTCGATCAGTGCGTATGTCTTCTTGTTGAGTCGCTTGCTTTGATGACTCTATCAATTGGCTTTCATTTTTCTTTATATTTTCATGGCTCGTTTGCATAGGGAAACTGTCTGTACCAGAGTTGTATTTTGGAACATCGTACAACAAAGACAATAGCTAAGCTAGGACTGTTCAACGACTGGTAGTATTTTTCTATGAAGAATAAAGGGGTTACCAAGTACATGTTTTCCAGTGGCTTTTCATAATTTTTTACGGTATAAATAGTAAGGTTTCAGAAACAATTGTTCTTGAGTAGGCTTCAATGATAAGTGTTCAAGAATAGTTATTGATTAAAAGGGTCTATCAAACTGAAATGACTGACTGCCAAGGACTCGCAGCAAACATATGACTTTTTACTGCTAAGGATAGCAATTATGATAAAACTAAAACCTGCCACCGGTACAAGCGCCAAACCTGCTGGTAACACTCGCTTCTCAGCCTCTACTATTACTCGCCCACCAACTATTCGCCCACCAACCATGTCACGTTGTCTATTATCGGTAGCCATTGCCAGTAGTTTACTGCTGGTTGGTTGCGGGGATGATGACAATGAAAGGGTTACTGGCTATAGTACGACAGTTGAGTCAATCAACTCACTGAGCACCAGTGAAATTGACAGTTTTGGCGCTAGCATCGGCGCACCAGCGGCCGACTGCGGTGTTGCTGTTGAAAAAGTCAGCTATGCTACTAAAGGTGCTGGAGGGGAGAATACCAATGCCACGGCTGCTCTCATGCTGCCAACTGGTGACGTTGAAGAATGTCAGGGCGACCGTCCTATACTATTGTACGCACATGGTACGACGCTGGATAAATCCTATGACCTCACCCAAATCGGTACTTCTGACAATTCAGCCAATTCTGAGGCAAGCTTGATCGCCGCGAATTTTGCTGCTCAAGGTTATATTGTGGTTGCGCCAAATTATGCTGGTTATGATGACTCTGATCTTGACTATCATCCATATCTTATAGAGGAGCAGCAATCCACTGACATGGCTGATGCATTAGATAGCGCCCGCGAAATAATTGCCAGACAGCAGCGTGCTAATGACAGCGATTACACTAACATTGATGACTCAGGTACGTTGTTTATTAGCGGCTACTCACAAGGCGGTCATGTTGCTATGGCAACTGCACGTAAGTTACAGCAAGAGGGCAAGTCAATAACAGCAATCGCGCCTTCATCAGGCCCTTATGCATTGGCTGCATTTGGAGATTTTATATTTAGAGGCAATGTCAATATTGGTGCGACTCGCTTTGCGCCGTTACTAGCTATAGGGTTAGATAAAAAGTACACAGATATCTATGACAATAGATCAGAGATCTTTACGAGTAACTATGCCAATACTCAATTACCAAGTTTGCTTAGCTTTGATGACTTAGTAGATGAAAATAAATTACCTGAATTTGCACTTTTCGAGCGAACGCCTGATGATCCTACGTTAGTCGCTCTGCCACCGTCTACATTGCAATTTGCAGCATTAGGGTTTGATGAGACTAAATATCTTATCAATACTGATTTTCGAGCAGCATTTATAGAGGATTCTTTAGCTAATCCTGACGGTCTAATACCAAACGTTGTAAACGGAGGTAAGACTGCAGCTAATCCACAAAATGCTTTGCGTAAAGCTTTGAAAGATAATGATTTGCGTGACTATAGACCAAATATGCCTACTTTGTTATGTGGTGGCAACCAAGACCCCACTGTGTTTTACGACCTAAATACAGGGGCTGTGAATGGATTATTAAAGGCAGCAAGTATTCTTGATCCAAGCGCAAAGAACATTAATGTGACAGTACTTGATGTTGATGCTACCAATGAAAACAAAAGACCAAATCAACCACCATTAGTTATGATAGGCCAAGCATCGATGAACACATGGAACATACAAGCTGTTGCTGATAGTGTTCAGAGTAAATTTGCTGTAAAGGCACAGTCAGTTCAG
This sequence comes from Psychrobacter sp. UBA3068, assembly GCF_002366815.1. Lineage (NCBI taxonomy): Bacteria > Pseudomonadati > Pseudomonadota > Gammaproteobacteria > Moraxellales > Moraxellaceae > Psychrobacter > Psychrobacter sp. UBA3068. Next base: position 13,181 of record NZ_DFBY01000032.1, read on the forward strand.
ACTACTGCATACACTAAAGCGTATACAAAAGCACTTCAAGATGGCAAAAACCAAACTGAAGCTATTGAAGTTGCAACACGTGCAGCTGGGGCAGCATTTTTGGGCGATTATCATGGCAGTTTAGTCGCTAATGCCTGTACGCAAGCCACTCGTGAGTTCTTTGACCAAGAATTCAAAGCAACTTAGTATGACTTAAGTTTGAGTGTCAACATTGCTTTGATGGCAGAAGACTGTGTCCAATGGATGCAGTTTTTTTAATGTAGGTAGTTCAATACTTAATAAGAGAGAAAGTATGAAATCGATGCTACTGTCACTACTCGCGGTTGCCTTTATTACCTTGCCTATCAGTCAAGTACAGGCAAAAAATACCCCTTGCTCGGGCAAGATGGGCGGGATATCGTAATGCTCAAAAGATGGTAAGTTTGTTTGTAAAAACGGCAAAATCAGTCAATCAAAAAAAACTTGCTATTAGGATTGTTTTAGCCCGTGTTGATCATTCAAAATATCACTGGAAATGAACCGTGTGGCTTGTTTTTATTGATAGTCAGATACCCCTAAATCAGCAATTTTGTGCTAAAATAGCTTCTTTTATTAAACATTAAAACTATCGCCATTTTCCTATTGTTTTGCACGCTTAGCAGTGTTTTTTTGTGGTCTATATTTTGATAGGAGCTGCGTATTGATGCAGCTGTATTTTTGTGTAGCTCATGAGTGTCTCAAGTAAAAGTGTCAGCATTAGTAAAAGAATGTGAGTGAAGGAGTGTATATGAGCGAATCGGTCAGTCCTATTGGCATCGTAGATGAATTAAAGCAATCCTATCTGGATTATGCGATGAGCGTGATTGTCTCGCGTGCGCTGCCTGATGTGCGTGATGGGTTCAAGCCTGTACACCGCCGTGTGATGTACGCCATGCACGTGTTATCTAATGACTATAATAAGCCGTATAAGAAGTCAGCTCGTGTGGTCGGTGATGTCATCGGTAAGTATCACCCGCATGGCGATAGTGCGGTCTATGATGCAATCGTGCGGATGGCACAGGATTTTAGCTTGCGTTATCCGATGGTTGATGGTCAAGGTAACTTTGGTTCGATTGATGATGATCCACCGGCGGCGATGCGTTATACTGAAGTACGTATGACCAAGCTGACCCATCAGATGCTCGCTGATTTGGACAAAGACACGGTCGATTGGGAAGACAACTACGATGGTTCTGAGCGCATGCCAAGCGTGATGCCGGCGCGTATTCCGAACTTATTGGTCAATGGTGCCACTGGTATTGCAGTCGGTATGGCCACCAATATGGCGCCGCATAATCTGACTGAAGTGATCAATGCTTGTTTGGCCTATGCAGAGAACCCGCAGGTTTCGGCTGAAGAGCTGATGTCACACATCTCAGGCCCTGATTTCCCCACAGGCGGTATTATCTATGGTCGTGCGGGTATTTTAGACGCCTATCGCACGGGTAAAGGTCGCTTGCATATCCGTGGTCGCTATCATATCGAGCCCATGAGTGATACCGGTGTCAACCGTGATCGCGAGCGTATTGTATTCACTGAAGTCCCTTATCAAGCCAATAAAGCGAAGCTCATCGAGCGTATTGCTGAGCTTGTGCGTGATAAAAAAATCGAAGGCATCACCGAGATTCGTGATGAGTCTGATAAAGACGGCATGCGTATCGCTATTGACTTGCGTCGCGGCGAAACAGCCGAAGTAATTGTCAATAACTTGTTCCTACAAACACCGCTTGAGTCTAGCTTTAGTATTAATATGGTGGCGCTCGATAATGGTCAGCCAAAGCTATTGACCTTGCGCCAGCTCATCGCTGCATTTGTCCGCCATCGTCAAGAAGTCGTGACGCGCCGTACGATTTATGAGTTAAACAAAGCCCGCGTACGTGGTCACCTGCTCGAAGGTTTGACCGTCGCATTAGCGAATATTGATGATATTATTGCGACGATTAAAGCGTCTGCAAACCGCGGCTTGGCACGTGAAAGCCTGCTGAACAACACTTGGGGCTCAGGTAGCGTCGTTGCGATGCTCACGGCCGCTGGTAGCCAATCCGTGCGTCCTGACTTTATCGAAGGCGAGGACCCTAAAGCACCGTTCGGCTTAATAGAAGGCGAAGAGCGCTATCGTTTGTCACTTGAGCAGGTCAATGCCATCTTAGATATGCAATTGCATCGTTTGACAGGCCTTGAGCAAGATAAATTAACTGAAGAATATCAGGATTTGCTACGTGAAATCGCTCATTTAGAGTCTATCTTAGGCGATTTTGATAAGCTAATGACCATTATCTCTAATGAGATGATTGAGATTCGTGATAACTTCGGTGATGAGCGTCGTACAGATATTATCGATTCACGTACTGATTTTAACCGTGAAGACTTGATTCCTGAGCAAACCGTGGTCATGACCGTGTCGCGTACTGGCTATGCTAAAACCCAGCCGATCGATGATTATGTTGCGCAAAAACGTGGCGGCAAAGGCAAGTCAGCAACCGCAATGAAAGAAGATGATGTGATTGATCATTTGGTAGTCACATCAACGCATGCGACAGTGCTGTGCTTCACGGATAGTGGCCGCGTCTTTAGTTTACGTGGTTTTGAAGTACCGATTGCCAGTCGCGGCGCTCGTGGTCGTCCATTGGTCAACTTAATTGGCTTGAATGGTGATGAAACGGTCACCACGATACTGCCCATTCCGCAAATGTCTGATGAAGTCAGCGGTCACTTTGTGTTTTTTGCGACAGCCAATGGGACGGTCAAGCGTGTTGAGCTTGAGCAATTCGCAAGTATTCGCTCTAACGGCCTGATAGCTGTTGGTCTAGAAGATGGCGATAAACTGGTGAGCGCTCGTATCACCAACGGCAGTCAAGAGGTCATGTTGTTTGCCTCAAGCGGTAAAGCCATTCGTTTTGATGAAAATGATGCGCGCTCTATGGGTCGTACAGCAAAAGGCGTACGTGGTATGCGCTTGGCTGATGATGAGTTTATCAAGTCATTGGTGGTTATCGAAGATGATGTGCGCGAAATCTTGATCGCGTGTGAAAACGGCTTTGGTAAACGTACCTATATCGATGAATTCAATACCCAAAATCGCGGTGGTGGCGGCGTTATCGCTATTAAGACCAGTCAGCGTAATGGAGCCTTAGTCCGCGCTACTAAAGTTGAGCCTGAAGACGACATTATCTTAATCTCAGATAAAGGCACACTAGTGCGTACACCAGTTGAGCATGTTGCTAGCTCTGGGCGTAACACACAGGGTGTCACCCTAATCCGTCTATCAAAAGATGAAAAATTGGTCGCTATGGCACGTGTGGAGCACGAAGAAAATGACGATGAACTCATCGAAGCCATGAAGGAAGACGGTACATTTGATGTGGAAGGGCAAGAGCAGGTAGAAGTTAATACGGCGGCTGGCTCCACAGCGACGACGGATGTTAACGACTCGATCGATATTGCCAATAACAATGAATGAGATTATAACGACTCACTGTCTCAGTAATTAACTGGTCAGTCTCGTTTTACTGTTCTAGAAAAAGCCTCTGACGTTAGCGTCGGAGGCTTTTGTTTTTTTCTAAAATTGCCAAAAAAGTGCACCAATTTTTAAAGGTCGTTGTTATGCTTACTACCAATCAGACGTCGCAAGGCACCATCGCTGCGGTGGCTGCCAATTTTTTATACTCATTGCTGTTTTTATTCGGGTTGCTGATGCAGCCGTTATCAGGTACGCAAGTCGCTTCGTGGCGCGTATTGATGATGCTGTTTAGTTTGGTGTTACTGGTCAGTGTATTAAAGCAATGGCAGCATATTTTTGACTATTTAAGAACACTGAAAACACCTAAAGAATGGGTGTTATTTATATTACCCACGCCTATATTGGGTGCGCAAATTTGGATATTTATGTGGGCGCCAGTCAATGATTTGGGTCTCGAGGTGACGTTGGGTTACTTTTTATACCCCATGATTATGATTATGGTTGGCCGGTTTTTTTATAATGAAAACATGAGTCTGCTGCAGTGGATTGCCACGATATGTGCGGGCATCGGTATCGTATATGATGTCGTGCAATATGGCGCAATATCATGGGCGACCTTATTTGTTTGCTTGGGTTATCCGCCTTATTATCTGTTACGCCGAAAGTTAGCAGTGCCACCAATCACAGGACTTATCTCTGATCTTGTATTATTGACCCCTGTGGTCTTGATTGCGTTGTACATGAACGGCGGTTTTGAGTTGGCGATAGCCACTGATAAGTTTTGGTATCTGCTGCCTCTATTAGGTATTATCAGTACCGCTGCGATGTCACTGACCATGGTGGCCAGCCAAAAACTGCCCGTCTCACTATTTGGGACCTTATGTTACCTTGAGCCGATATTTTTGTTTTTGTTTTCAGTCACTATTTTGCATCAAGGTATCGATGAGGGTGGCTCTTTATTTATGTACGGCATGATTTTTATCGCGTTGCTGATGATGATTACTGATAGTGCGCTAGGGTACTGGGCCCGTAAGCGTGATGACCGCTTGCATGGATACAACGAACCACAAGTGGGGAGCTTTCCACCGCGTCGTCGTCTGAAAAATCGTCGTATCAAAGGCGTGCTAACGGCGCATCGATTTCGTAAAATTAGAAAATATCAGCAAAAAATAGATAAGATGACACGTAAAATTGAAGTGCTACACTCAAAGTAAGGTTGGCGAGCGTGAAGAGCTAAGTTTGACTTGTTAGACATTGTTTTTTGTTATTGATCTATCAAAACCGCGAAAGAGGACTCCACCCGATATTAGGGTGGAGGTGAATTTCGCTTAGTGTTTATTATATAGTCATAAAAACTATATACTGAAATAAGCTATAATAAATTTTAGAAATTATTTTAAAAAACACAGTGAATCGGCACTATGAAAATCAACAAAGCGTACAAATTTAGGCTTGAGCCTAATGCAGAGCAGGAGATTATCTTAAATAATCTTGTCGGCTCAGCACGTTTTGTTTGGAATCAAATGCTGGCAATATCGTTTGAGATATTTGCTAAAAATGAGTTTATCAATGCCACCAACTTGGTTAATAAAATCATTGGCTTAAAGAACAACCCTGATTTTGCCTTTTTAAAAACTCATGCCAATGCCGTGTCCTTACAACAAAAGGTACGTGACTTAGCAGCAGCTTGGTCACGATTCTTTGACCCCAAAGTACACGCCAGACTCAAAGAAAATAAAAACAAACCTCGTAAACCCAAGTTCTTTAAACTGGCTGATGGCACGGAGATCCAGCATCGACCTCTAATGCCACAATTTAAGCGCAAAGCAGATGGCTGTGACTCCATTCGCTTGGTTCAGTTTGATAAGTACTGCCGTATTGAGGGCAACCGAGTCAAACTACCTAATGGTATTGGCTTGGTGAAATTCAGAAAATCACAAGACATCATCGGCACGATTAAAAACGTCACCATCAGCAAAAAATCAGGTCACTGGTACGTGTCGTTTGGCACAGAGCGCGAACTGACTGAGAATCCTCGTCACCCCTCTAAAAGCGCCATTGGCTTGGACATGGGTATCACAAAACTACTCACCACCTCAAACGGTGAAACCATTAAACCCAAAAACAGCTTTAAAGCCAACCAGCTCAAACTGGCCAAATTACAGCGCCAATTAAGCAGAAAGGTTCTGTTTAGCCAAAACTGGAAAAAGCAAAAGCATAAGATTCAAAAATTACACCACCATATCGCCAATATTCGTCATGACTACTTGCATAAAATCACCACCAGCATCAGCAAAAACCACGCCATGATTGCTTGTGAGGATTTAAAAGTCGCTAATATGTCGACATCAGCCAGCGGTACAACCGCTCAGAAAGGGCGTAATGTCAAAGCCAAGTCAGGATTAAACAGAGCTATCTTAGATCAAGGCTGGGGCATAATGATTGATATGCTTGAGTACAAGCAGCAATGGCAAGGCGGCTTACTTATCAAAGTAAACCCACGCTACACCAGCCAAACCTGCTCTCAATGCCAGCATATCGCCAAGGAAAACAGACAAACTCAGTCCAAATTCGAGTGCGTCAAATGTGGTCATAAAGCCAACGCTGATATTAATGCAGCTCGTAATATTTTATCGGCAGGACATGCCGTTTTGTCTGCGGAGGGAGGATGCAGTAAAGGTCGCCCAATGAAACAGAAAACAAGTGACCCTCGTAAGAAGGTCGCCTAAAGGCTAACGCTTTTAGAATCCCCCACTTGAGCGCAGCGAAAGTGGTGGGAGTATGTCAAACAGTCTCGTATTAAAGGTGGGGCAATTACGCTATTATCAATATGAATGCTGTCACGCTTGGTTGCATGCGTGGCCCTATCTATAATGCATAATGCATAGAATATTGTCGCTTATTCACTCTAAACTAGGATGGTTTATGTTAAATCTGCATCATTTAAACAATTCGCGCTCGTTTCGTATTTTATGGTTACTAGAAGAGCTGGAGCTGGACTATCAACTGACCAGTTACCAGCGTACGAAAGCCTACCTTGCTCCTGAAAGCCTCAAGAAAGTTCATCCGCTTGGACACACGCCTGTACTCGAAGTCGATGATCGCGCCTTGGCTGAGTCAGGTTTTATCATTGAGTACCTGCTGAGACACTATGATACCGAGCATCAGTTTAAGCCCTCTGATGACAATGAAGCGGCGTGGGAAGCCTATACGTTTTGGTTGCATTTTGCTGAAGCCTCGGCCATGCCGCCACTGGTCATGCGTTTGGTGTTTAGTAAAGTGGTTGAAAGATCACCCCTGCTTATCAAACCGATTAGCAAAGGCATTCGTAAACAAGTTGAAGATGGAATGATTAATAACAACATCACGAATAACCTAAAACTCATGGAGCAGCAGCTACAAGACAATCATTGGTTTGCAGGTGAAGCGTTTAGTGCGGCGGACATACAAATGTATATCGTGGTAGCAGCTTCTAATGCACGAGCAGGAATGGACAAAGTTAGATATGCCAATTTATTAAACTGGCTCAAGCGTTGTCAAGAACGTCCAGCCTTTAAGCGTGCTGAAGAAAAAGGCGGGACGCCGCAATTTTAAAGATATAATATGCTATGGTGAGCGTTTTTAATTCACATCTAACACAGTAGCGTATAAATAAGGTAGTGTCATGAGCGACCAAAACAAATTGGCCAAGAATATAACGTCTGACAATGAGAGCAATATTCCTGAGCAAATGATCCATGCGCAGCAGGTCTCCATTAAATCGTGGACACAAAAGATATTGGTGGTATTGCTATGTATGGCCAGCTTTTATGGGGGCTGGAAGTCGTACGAGTCCAATATGGTCAATGAGTGTACTGCCAATGGTGGTCAAATGGTTGACGGCCAAAAAACCATGATGTGCCAATTGTCATAGCCGGTGAATGTTATCAATAAGAGAAGCCATCTGTGCTAAAGCTAACCTTTTTAGGCACATCAGCAGGTGTGCCAACCAAACAGCGTAACGTGACGGCGTTGGCGATTGAATGCCTGAATCCTTATTTATCTAAGTCGGGTGATGCCCAGCAACATAAAAAGTCGCGTCCATGGATATTGATTGACTGCGGCGAAGGTACTCAGCATCAGCTTTTGCACACTAAGCTGTCCATGCATCAGTTGAGCGCCATTTGTATCACCCATGTGCATGGAGATCATTGCTATGGTCTGCCGGGGTTGCTGGCGAGTGCCGCTATGTTAGGGCGCCTTGAGCCGCTTACCCTCATTGCACCAAAATCGATTGCTACGTTACTTGAGGCTATCAAGCTGACCACAGAGCTGTACTTCCCATTTGCTATCGATTTCATAGCAATTGAAGAAGTTCTAGAGACAAAAGCGGGTAAGGTTGATATCGCTTTAGATTCCCAGCATCAGCTGAGTATTGATATTACGCCATTGTCGCATCGTGTGTCATCTTATGGCTTTGGCATCACTCAAAATATCCATCGGCTCTCGCTTAACACCAACAAGCTTATGGCAGCCGGTATTCCTGCCAGTAGTTTTTGGGGAAGATTGCAGCAAGGCTTTGACGTGGTGACTGATGATGGTCAGCAACTGCGTTCAGCAGATTATGTCGATAAAGAGGTGCGGCGTACACGTGTCGTGGTGGCGGGCGATAACGATAGACCAGACTGTCTTCGTTCTGCGGTGACGGATGCTGATTTATTGATACATGAAGCCACTTATACGACTGACGTCTTAACTAGGATTCAGTCCAAAAATCCAGACTTTGATCCGATGCATAGTAGCGCGCAACTGGTGGGTAAGTTTGCTCAAAATGTCGGCCTCAAGCATTTAATTCTGACGCATTTTAGCGCCCGCTACCAAAGCTTTGACAATCAGAATAGCAGCACCCCAAACATGGGCTATATCCGTGCAGACGCCGAAAGTTTTTATCAAGGCAGTTTGTGGCTGGCAGCAGACTTTGACCAGTACATGGTCAATGGCGCAAATGACTTGGTAGACAGTAAAGGGACGGACCGCGTACATTATTTAGGCTCTGCACGCAGTAACTAGACTCGATTTAGCGTTTATTGTCTGCAATGGACAGTTGGGTTTTACCGCTCCAATAACGACTAAATTGATAAGCGACTCGTCCTGAGCGGCCGCCACGTTCAGAGGCCCAACGTAGCGCATCGGCTCTGATATTATCAGGCAAACTATTACTTTCCAAATGAGTGACTGTATCAGTCTCGGCCAAGATTTTCTGTTGCTCTAAATTCAGATAGTGCTGCACAATCTGTAAATAAGTCTGCTGATCCATGGGGTGAAAAGACAGCCATAACCCAAAACGATCAGACAACGATACGGTCTCATCAACGGTCTCATAAGGGTTGACCTCATCGGTCTGACCATTATAAATGTTGACATTGTCCTTCATCAGTTGAGGGAGTAGGTGACGGCGGTTACTGGTCGCATAGACCAAGAGCTTGTCTTGCTCCGAATCAAGCGCGCCATCCAAAACGCTTTTTAACGTTCTGTAACTCTCGTCCTGACCGTTAAATGCCAAATCATCACAGTACACTATGTAACGACACTCACTGTCAGCGGGTAGTCCCTTAATCGCTGTACGGATCTTATCAAGTACCTGTAGATCGTCCCGTGCAATCTCAATGATTCTCAGACCTTCACTATGATAGGCTTGTAGTAATGCTCGAATCAGCGAGGATTTACCCGCGCCGCGTGTGCCTGTCATCAAAACGTGATTGGCGGGATAGCCTTTTAAAAATTGGCGCGTGTTCTGTATCAGCTTTGATTTTTGGGTATCAATACCCTGTAAGTCATCTAAACTTAAAAACAGATTGACTGCCAGTGGTTCTAAATGGCCGTTGTGACCACCGACCCAGCGATAGGCCAGCTGGGCAGGGTCTATCTCAACCGTTGGTGTGACCTGCTCCTGTAAGTATTGACTGAGTAAATCCAGTAAAGGGCTAGGCAGAGCATAATGAGTAGCAGGCTGAGATGCGTTGATTAGTTGGGACATAATAACTCTAACAGTTCAGGTTGGTTTTGAAGGGCGTAATCGCAGCTTTGTTAGGACTTCACCATATTACGAAAAACAGTATCGTGAAAAATCATACCATGAAAAATAATGCCAGTAATCCATCTATTATACAAGCGTTGCAAGCCCACGCTGAGCAGCTACTGCCGACAATGACGCAAGTATTGATAGCGTTGCAATATAGCGAGATAGCGCATCAACGTTTAGCTCAGCAGAATACCGAGACGCGACATCCTAACACTCATTGTTATCAGGGCTTAACGCGCGCGACGCATCCGCAGTTCGGTAATGTGATGATTAAATGGCAGCTAACTTCTCATGACAGTGATTTCTCATTTGATTTAAATCACGAAGTCGCTATCTTAAAAGCCTTAGATAGTTTATCGAAAATCCAATCTAACTCTATGGCTATCGCACCATCTCTCCTTGCTTATCACAGCGTAGAGGTTCAAGATTTGGGAGCAAGTCAGCAGTTAATGGCTTTCGTCATGCCCCACTATCCAAATGGAAATTTGGCAAAGCAGCTTACTGCTCAACAGTATGGGTCATTAACCACTAAACAAAAGCATCACTTTATTGTCCAGGCGGCTCATCTTATAGCCAATCTACATCACGCTGGCTGGCTACACAATGATATTAAACCCAGTAATCTCTTGCTCGCTGACATGCCGATAGGCAGCGCTGACAACAGCGGTAGAGTGCCTGATTTATTATTGACCGATTTTGCCTTAGCAGAGAGGTTGGATAAACCAAAAAAGGTAAGCGCTGCCGGCACACCAGCGTATCTTGCGCCTGAGCGCTGGTATGGACAAAGCGCAACCGTACAAAGCGATATTTACGCGTTTGGCATCATGATGGTTGAGATATTAATGGGTGAGCGACCGTTTAAGATACCTACTCACAGTCGTGATTCAGTGATGGATTGGGCTATCCAGCATTGTCAGCAGCCTGTGCCAAAATTGCCGTCAGAATACAGCCGTTATCAGTTTATCGTAGATGGTGCATTGGCAAAGCGGGTAGAGAAGCGGTATAAGAGGATAGAGGCGGTACTGGTAGACTTAGTAGGTTTATGATTACGTTGAAGGGTTCTGAGTGTTAGACTAAAATCCAGACACAAAAAAACCTGCTAATAAGCAGGTTTTGATATCTGGTCTAAGATGTACTATCCGAAAATGGTGGGGCTGGAGAGACTCGAACTCTCACACCTTGCGGCGCCAGAACCTAAATCTGGTGCGTCTACCAATTCCGCCACAGCCCCATTTTCGTTACTCTATCATCAAAAGCAGTCAAATTCAAATGCTATCTAGACAGTTAACTGATTCGGTAGTGCGTCTCAGTGGTTGGCTATTATATAGAGTTTGAATCTTTTGGCAACCCCTATTTGCAAATATTTTTAATTATTTAACGAATATTTTTATCATATTTTATAAGCAATTGATATTGTTTGATTTTTAATTCAATATTTTTTGTCTTTAAAGATGGTCTTACTCCTATTATTAATTAAGACATATCTAATTGCTGCAACTTTCGGGTGAGGGTATTACGTCCCCAACCAAGTAAGTTGGCCGCTACTATTTTTTTGCCGCCGCTGTGCTTGAGTGCTGCCGTGAGTAAGATACGTTCAAACTCAGGGGTTGCCACTTGCAAAATATCGGTTTCTCCTTGTTCTAGAGATTGCTCAGCCCAAGTAGCCAATGCTTGCTGCCAATTTGAGACGTCAGAACTATGATGAACTGGGCTAGGTTGGCTGTGGTTTTGAGGTATGTTTTGAGAAGAGAGTGTGTGCGCTGGCTGCGCTTCTAAATGAGAGGGGAGATTTTCGAGTAACTCTGGTGGTAGATCGTCGACCATGACGGTATCGCCCGTTGCCATCACGGTTAGCCATAGGCAAACGTTTTCAAGTTGGCGGACATTACCACGCCACTCAAAAGACTGCATAATTTGTAGCGCCGTAGGATGTAGCTGCTTTGGTGCTGTATTCATTTGCTCAGCGGCGCGCTGCATAAAGTAGGTGGCCAAAGCGGGAATGTCCTCCGGTCGCGTGCGCAGAGGCGGTAAGGGTAGACGAATGACATTCAGACGATAAAATAAATCCTCACGGAATCGACCCAGTTTTACCAACTCTTCTAAATTTTGATGGGTGGCGGCAATAATGCGCACATCTACTTTGACAGGCTGCTGACCACCCACGCGATAAAATTCACCGTTAGCCAGTACTCGTAGCAAACGGGTTTGGGTGCTAAACGGCATGTCACCGATTTCATCTAAAAACAAGGTCCCGCCATCCGCTTGCTCAAAACGACCTTGCCGCGTTGTGGTTGCGCCTGTGAACGCACCTTTCTCATGACCGAATAGCTCAGACTCAATCAAATCATGTGGAATGGCGGCCATGTTTAGGGCAATAAACGGCTGCTGGCGACGGGGTGAGTGCTGATGTAAGGCGCTTGCGACCAATTCTTTACCTGTGCCTGACTCCCCCGTAATCAAGACAGTGATCGGCGAATGAGCCAATCGGCCAATGGCACGAAACACCGTCTGCATGGCTTGCGACTGCCCAATGATTCCGCTGGGGTTGCTTTGTGCTTTGGTGTCAGTCTTAACCGCCGCTTTATCATCGTTTACTTTATTGGTTTTATTGGCTGAGCTTACTTTGCGGACAGGCTTTGTGTTGGTGCTAAACGTCGCATCATTGTCAGCTGGTTTATCGGTGGTTGGAGTAGAGTCAGGCTCAGTTGTATTGCTTTTCACTGGCATGTTGGGCTGATGATTAATGGCCTTATAAATCGTTGCGACCGCATCATCTAAATCAAACGGTTTTGGTAGATATTCAAACGCCCCTGTCTGATAGCTATTAATGGCAGAAGTGAGGTCTGAATGCGCCGTCATAATGACAATCGGCAGCTTAGGGAAGTGTTTATGCACCCAATCACTAAAGGACAAACCATCCATCATTGGCATACGAATATCGGTCAATATCACATCTGGTAAGGGTTCGGCTGACCCTTGCAAGATGTCATTTAGGCGTGTCCATGCTGCTTGGGCTTGCGTAAAGCTAATCACGTCCAGTCCTGCATCCTCAAAAGTGTCAGCCAATACCAAACGTAGGGCGGCATCATCATCGATGAGCCATAAAGTAGCAGGGTTATTATCAGCGGCGTTGTTGACCGTTACTTTTATGGTTGGGTCAGTCACTGTCTGACCGTTCGAGGTTTGATCGTCGCTGTTAGGGGTACGCTTGTCATTATATTCAGTCATATATCAGGCCTAATGAGCAATGAGTTGGTGTAGGTTATGATTTAGTCATCTGCGAGGTGATCGTTCTATCTATGTAGCACCATGTTTACGCTTCCATGAGTGGCTGGGTGAACGGTAAATATAGCGTAAAACACGTTTGGCTATTGCTATGGTTATTTTTAAAACTGTCGTTAGGACTGTGTGATTGAGTGGAGCTGACGTCAATCATACCATGATGATGGCTGATGATATCTTGCACAATAGACAATCCAAGGCCAGTCCCTGTCGCACGGCTTGTCACCATGGGGAAAAATATCTGTCCAATAAGGGCAGGGTCAATTCCTGAGCCGTTGTCAGTAATGTTAACTTGCACCACCTGCTTGTGCTGTTGACCACTGATGGTATGTTGAAATGCCACCCGTGTTTGAATGTGCAGCGTCGGCTGGTAAGCCCAGTTGCCGCCATCACCATCCCTATCTGTCTGTGAAGACAAAGAAGGGGAGTCTTTAGATTGAGGGGATTCGTTTTGCGGCAGCGTTTGTTCAAACTCCGTCATGGATTCACAAGCGTTATTAATCAGGTTTAAAAATACTTGGATTAACTGGTCTTTATCCGCACACAGTTCAGGTAACGACAAGTCATAATCGCGCTGTAGTGTCACTTGTGGATATTGATGCCGTATCAAGGTTAAAACATGCTCTAGTGGCTCATGAATGTTAAGCGTTTGCCAACTGGGCAATTGATTGGAACCCAGAAATTGCCCAATAAGATGGGTTAAGCGATCTGTCTCTGAGATGATGATATCGGTATAGTTACGTAGCTTTATGGCTGTTTTTTGCAGGTTGCTATTATGATCTAAGATAGACGTTGAAGGAGTCGCAGTATCAGAAGATTGAGGGCTAAAAGTAGTCGTGTCGCTAAATTTGATAAATTGTCGTTGGAGTAGTTGTGCAGCCCCGCGAATGCCAGCCAGCGGGTTTTTGATTTCATGAGCGACCGAGCGTAGCATGTGACGGGCAACCCCGTACTGTTGTTGCTGGCGCTGCTCTTCTGAGATACGGCTTTGGCGGTCTTTGCCCCATATCTCAATGATAAAATAAGGCTGCTGCTCGTAGGTGACGGGCGTCACGCTATAGTCAATTGACAGGGGTAGGTTACCGTTTAACGGTGTGTTGATAATATGATCATGGTCGATAAAGGGTTGTTGGTACTGCTTTGCTTGATAAAAGCGTTCGGTCAAAGAGCAAGTTTGCGCCTCTATCTGGTCATCATGAGTAGCTGTACTGTTTTTTGATTTTAACTCCTCGGGGGCCAGTAGCGTCAAGACAGACTGATTGAGTAACCTGCCACTGCTGATAGCAAGTAAGTGCTCCGCTTGGGCATTTAACCAAGTGATGGATAGCATATCATCGACCCATAAGATAGCGGTAAACAAATGCTGTGATATAAAGGCTAAGTCAGGGGTCGGTTTTGCCGTGATCAAATCGGTTGTCATAGGTAGGGCCTAAGAAAAAGGATACTCGTGATAATATTTAACCACAAATCAACACTATAGAGCGGCAAAACTGGCGATTTTTGCAAAAAAAACGTACAATGCGCACAGCCAATTATCTCTAGCAAGGTCAGCCATGCCCAAAACTTCTACCGAGTCGATGAATGTAACGACTCTCACCTCACAGCCAGCTTCTACTGCACCCAAAGACGCCCCTAAAAACACAGCCACTATTTTTAATCCTGCCAAGCCAAATCTAGCGCAAGAGCAGAGTCAGGCAGATGTCAGTCAAGCAAACTCTAACCAGCCTTACCATCATAAAGCCAATCACAATCAAAACCGGAGTATTGCGCAAAGTAGTGATGCCATGTCCGCGACTGCCAACGCGCCTGTAAGTGCGGCACCAAAGATTGGTTTTGTATCGCTGGGTTGCCCAAAAGCATTGGTGGATAGTGAGCGTATCATCACAGAGCTTAGCCGTGATGGCTATCAAGTTGCCAATGATTATAGCGGTGCAGATCTTGTCGTGGTCAATACATGCGGTTTTATTGAGTCAGCGGTACAAGAGTCGCTCGACGCAATCGGTGAAGCCATTAGCAAAAATGGCAAAGTGATTGTCACCGGCTGCTTGGGTAAAGAGGCGGACAAAATCCGTGAAATGCATCCAGCAGTACTAGCAGTGACCGGCGCTCATGCTTATGATGAGGTGATTACGGCGGTGGCGCAGCATGTCCCCAAACCAAACCGCAATTTGGATGCCAGCTATGACCCAAAAATAGATTTGATTAATGAGGCTGGCATAAAATTGACGCCCAGTCATTATGCCTACCTAAAAATCTCTGAGGGTTGTAACCATCGTTGTACCTTCTGCATTATCCCAAGCTTACGTGGTGATTTGGTCTCGCGTCCGATTGATAGCGTGATGAATGAGGCATTGGCGCTTAAAAACGCTGGCGTAAAAGAGTTGCTTATCATCTCGCAAGACACTTCTGCTTACGGGCTGGACTTGAAGTATAAGACCAGTTTTTGGAATGGTATGCCGCTTAAATCAAAATTTTATGATTTGTGCCAAGCACTGAATGATTTAGGTATTTGGGTACGCCTGCATTATGTTTACCCGTATCCACACGTGGATAAAGTCGTTGAACTGATGGGCGAAAAGAAGTTATTGCCTTATTTGGATATTCCTTTTCAACATGCCAGTCACCGTATCTTAAAAGCCATGAAACGTCCGGCGCATAGTGAAAACACGTTAGCCCGTATCAAAGCGTGGCGTGACATTTGTCCTGATATCGTCATTCGTTCGACCTTTGTGGTTGGATTCCCTGGTGAAACCGAAGAAGATTTTCAGTGCTTGCTTGACTGGTTGGTCGAAGCTCGTCTTGATCGTGTTGGCGCATTTACTTATTCAGAAGTTGAAGGCGCGGTCGCCAATGACTTGCCAGATCATGTGCCTGAAGCGGTCAAGCAATCTCGTTATGAGCGCCTGATGGCAATACAACAAGAGATATCTGCGCAAAAACTGCAAGAAAAAGTGGGCAAGACCTTAATGGTATTGGTTGACGAGATTGATCGCGAAGAAAACATTGCGATTTGTCGTAGCTACGCTGATGCGCCCGAGATTGACGGTCATGTCTATGTGGATGAGATTACCGCTCAAGTAAAAGTGGGGCAGTTCCTAACGGTCACAATCGATGATGCTAGTGAATATGACTTGTTTGCCAGTTATAGAGGGTAAATAGGGCCAATATAAAGTGAAAATTGCCCAATAGCGGGCAGTTTTTGCTACAATTAGCGCAATTTAGCCTTTTACGACGTCTCTTACTCAGTATGGCGCGATAGGCAAATGCTATTTGTGTTTTACCAATGACTTTAATGATAATTTAATGCTAACAAGGTGACCTCATGTCTGACAAAAACCCGCGTTACTCTCGTATCTTGTTGAAACTCTCAGGCGAAGCTTTGGCCGGTGGTAAAGACATGGGTATTGATACCGAAGTTCTCGATAAAATGAGCTTGTCTATCGCTCATTTGCGTGGACTTGGTGTGCAAGTAGGTATCGTTGTTGGGGGTGGTAACTTATATCGCGGCGCACAGTTGCAACAAGAAGGTTTGGTTGGCCGTGTCACCGGTGATCAAATGGGTATGCTGGCAACTGTGATGAACGGGCTTGCGATGCGTGACGCTCTTGAGCGCCGCAATATTAAAACGCGCTTGATGTCAGCCCTACCTATTGGGGAAGTGACTGAAAGCTACAGCAGCCGGAATGCGATTCGCTACCTTAAAAATGGTGAAGTTTGTATCTTTGTGGCTGGCACCGGCAATCCATTTTTTACCACAGATACCGCTGCTTGCTTGCGTGGTATTGAAATCGAAGCAGGTTTGATTTTAAAAGCAACCAAAGTAGATGGCGTTTATGACAAAGACCCAAGCCTACATTCTGATGCCAAAAAATATGACGGCTTAACGTTTGACGAAGTATTAGAGCAAAAGCTGGGTGTGATGGATTTAACCGCCATTGCTTTATGCCGCGAGCATAACGTACCGCTACAAGTTTTTGACATGACCAAGCCCAATGCTTTGTTAAACGTCATTATGGGCGAAAATGAAGGTACGCGTGTTTATCATTAATTTATGAGAGCACGATAACCCTAATAATTTTTATAACTAACAGTAATGAATGATTTGTCGATAGCGATAAATAAGGACACATGATGATTAAAGAGATTAAGCAAGACGGCGAAGCGCGTATGCAAAAAACCTTGGAAGCGCTTGAGAGTACCTTTAGTAAAGTCCGTACAGGGCGCGCGCATCCTGGCATGTTGTCAGGTGTAATGGTCAGTTACTATGGTGCGCCTACGCCATTAAACCAAGTGGCTAGTGTGAATGTTGAAGACTCGCGTACGTTACTGGTTCAGCCATTTGACCGTACCATGGTACAAGCGGTTGACAAAGCCATTCGCGAAGCTGATTTGGGTCTCAATCCAATGACGGCTGATGTGATTCGTGTACCGATGCCAGCACTGACAGAAGACACCCGCCGCGACATGCAGAAGCTGGCGCGCGGAGAAGCGGAGAGCAGTCGCGTGTCTATTCGTAATATCCGCCGTGATATGATGAATGACATCAAAGAGCTTGCGAAAGAAAAAGAAATCTCAGAAGACGATGAGCGCCGCGCTAGTGATGATATCCAAAAAATCACTGACAAATATATTGAAAGCATCGACAGCCGTCTGAGTAAAAAAGAAAGCGACTTGATGGACGTGTAAATACAGGCTTTTTATTATTTATGCCCCACGTCAGTTAAGTCAAAACTCTAACGTTAAGCAGCCAATGTGCCATTGCTCTTGGCTGCTTATTATTGTGTTGATCAGTACGATACAGTAGTACATGTGCAGCTTTTGCGTGTCTGACAAGTATTTGCAAGCCAGCTTTACAGGCTATTTTTTGCAATTCTTAGCGTACTTGATTTATGATACATTTGTGAATGGTGTTTATTGCCCTTTTTAACTGTCACAGTACGCGTTATTATTATCTCACCTTAACAATAAGCAAGTTTGCCTATGTCTACGTCAGCCGTTTTGGCCCCTGCTGTTCTTCCTCGTCACATCGCTATCATCATGGACGGCAATAATCGTTATGGTAAAGCTAATAATTTAGGTAAAGGCCAAGGCCATGTAGCAGGAAAAGATGCGCTAGACCCTATTGTCGACTATTGTGTCGATACAGGTGTTGAAGTATTAACGGTGTTTGCCTTCTCTAGTGAAAACTGGCAACGTCCTCCCAGTGAGGTGGCGCTGCTAATGCAACTATTAGCCTCGACCATTCATGAACAACTACCGCGTATGAATGAGTACCGTATTCGCTTGCGTTTTATTGGCGACCGCAGTCAGCTCAGTGATGACTTACAAACGCTGATGGCCGATGCAGAAGAAAAAACGGCCAATTTTGAAGCCATGACATTGGTGATTGCTATCAGTTATGGTGGCCAATGGGATATCGCCCATGCGGCAAAACAGCTAGCACAGCAAGTACAGGCAGGGCAATTACGGGCGGAAGACATTAATAAAGAGAGGCTTGGGAAGTATGTTCAATTAGCCGATGCGCCAGCGGTAGATATGCTGATACGGACGGGCGGCGAATATCGAATATCGAACTTTTTACTGTGGCAATCTGCCTATGCAGAGCTGTTTTTTACCCAAACGTTGTGGCCAAACTTTGGTGCAGATGAATTGTCTACGATGGTAACAGAGTTCGCCCAGCGCCAACGCCGCTTTGGCAAAACCAGCGAACAGATAGGGACAGAGCAGCCGACGCGTTAAAAGGTTTTCTACCTTAGGATGTTGGGCCCCAGCTTACAAAGTTGGTAGGCGATCAGTAGTTAATACCCCTTGTTTGTGAAATAATAAGCCGCGTTCATGAGTGTCAAGTGCTATTAGTGGGCTATTGTGGATTAACTGCTATAATGCACTTTTTGACCATGCGTTTTTCATTATTATAAGGCTCAATAAGTATGTGGCAACGAATTAAGACGGCAATTGTTCTCGTTATTATCGTTGGTATTGCAATGTTTGCGAGCCAAACTCCTATCTTATTTGCCCCGCTATTAGCGATTGGCGTTATCATTGCCGCTCATGAATGGACAAAGCTGATGCCAAAATGGCGCCAGCCTATGCTGTATGTGCTATTGGTCTTAGTCATAACATTGGTGTCGCTCATATTTAAGGTGACTTGGCTGTTTTGGTGGGTGGCATCACTGGCAATATGGTTGATGGCGCTGTCTTGGGTTAAGGTCTTTCCCACCCATACCAATTGGTATGGTAAAAAACTGGCCTTGATGGGCGCTGTGATATTAACTGCCGCCATTACTGCTATGTTTTATTTGTGGCAACTGTCAGCTTGGTGGCTTCTTTATGTATTCTTATTGGTGTGGTCTGCGGATAGTGGGGCTTATTTTGTTGGGCGCAAACTCGGTCGTCGCAAAATGGCACCGAATGTCTCACCCAATAAGAGTGTGGAAGGGCTGACGGGTGGCTTAGTCACAGGCTTGTTAGTCGTGATCGGCATTAGTGTCTTTAAGCTACAACTAACAGGCATGTCGTTAATCGCCTTTGTGGCATTATCCGCTTTAACGATTTTAGCGTCCGTACTTGGTGATTTGTTTGAGTCAATGCTCAAGCGCCGCGCTGATATAAAAGACTCAGGGAATATTTTGCCTGGGCATGGCGGCGTTCTTGATCGTATCGACTCACTGTTGGCGGCCACACCGATATTCGCGCTTGGTTTTTGGGCGATACAGCAACTGGGTTTGATAGTGGTATAAAGCGGCAAGGCTAGGGCGCATTCTTGTTTTAGCAGAGGCACTGAGCCACGGGTTTGTGTCGATTATTTGATGGCATTTTTGGCAAGATATCACGACGGGCTTTTTTGAGCTTTATGCCTTACTTCTTCTTTTGGTTCTCTTTTTTATAGTATCTTTTATAGGCATCGATGGTTATGACGCAACGCATCGCCGTACTAGGCGCGACAGGTTCAATTGGCGATAGCACGTTGGCAATATTAGCGGCGCAACCACAGGATTACGACGTTTATGCTTTGTCAGGTTTTCGCCGTTTAGACAAGCTTTTTGCTCTATGCCAGCAGTTTTTGCCAAGACGCGTCAATGTACCGACTGCAGCGGTCGATGAGTTTGCCGAGCGCCTAAGTGCAGCAGGTCTTGATATTGACGTGGTGGGCGGTGCAGAGGGGCTGGTAGATATTGCTACCGACGTACAAACTGATACGGTAGTCGCTGCTATTGTGGGAGCGGCAGGACTGCCTTCCACTCTAGCAGCAGCGCGTGCAGGCAAGCGTATCTTGCTTGCCAATAAAGAAGCACTGGTGATGGCAGGCCAAGTGATGATTAATGCGGTTAAAACGCATGGTGCTACTTTGCTACCGCTTGATTCTGAGCACAACGCTATTTTCCAGTGTCTACCCCTTGCTATTCAACAAGACCACACTCAAATTCATCAGCCAGACCACGGTGTACGCAAGCTCTGGTTGACCGCCTCTGGTGGGCCGTTTTTGCAACAGTCTTTTGAGCAGATGCGCCAAGCAAGCGTTGCTGAAGCAGTCAAACACCCAAACTGGTCAATGGGGCAAAAGATATCGGTCGACTCTGCCACGATGATGAATAAAGGCTTAGAGCTCATCGAGGCGTGCCATTTATTTGATTTGCCTGAAGATAAAATAAATGTGGTGATTCATCCACAAAGTATCATTCACTCAATGGTAGAATACAGCGATGGCAGCTTTTTAGCGCAGCTCGGCAGTCCTGATATGAAAACCCCAATCGCGCACGCCCTCAGCTACCCCAACCGCATTGATAGCGGCTCGCAACCATTAGATTTGTATGCGCTAAGTGGGCTTGAATTTATTGAGCCTGACTTACAAAAATTTGCCTGTCTGCGTCTTGCCCGACAAGCGATGCAAGCGGGCACACAAGCGACCATCGTGCTCAATGCCACCAATGAGATTGCCGTGGCTGCGTTTTTGAGTGGACAAATTCGCTTGACGGATATTGCTGATGTTAATGAGCAGGCACTCACCGAGATACAAGTGCCGTTATTAAATGAGCATGCCGACATAGATGATATATTAGCGATTGACAAAGTAGCACGCCGCCACACCGATGCGCTTATTAAAAAGCTGGCGTCATCGTAACAAAAGCAACTTAATCGAGAACAGATCATGACATTCTTATTAACGCTGCTTGCGGCAATATTTGTCTTAGGTCCACTCATTGCTTTACATGAGTGGGGTCACTACATTGTGGCGCGTCTTTGCGGCGTTAAGGTGCTGACTTACTCTATCGGTTTTGGCCCTAAGCTCTTTGGTTGGACCAGTAAAAAAAGCGGTATTGACTATCGTATCTCAGCATTACCGCTTGGTGGTTATGTCAAAATGCTGGATGAGCGTGAAGGAGAGGTTGCAAAAGGCGAGCAACATTTGGCTTTTAATCGCCAGCATCCGCTAAAAAAGATTGCCATTGTCGCAGCTGGCCCTATCATGAACTTTGTCATCGCTATTGCCCTGTTTTGGGTATTGTTTATGACGCCAACAGAGCAGCTGGCTACCAAAGTTGGGCAAGTCTTACCTGATACGCCGGCTGCCGTGGCTGGGCTGCCTGTCGGTGATAAAATTGTTGCGATTGATGGTCATGACGTACAGACGTGGGAAGGTATCAATTATCGCCTTGCTGGCCGTATGGGTGAGACAGGCGAGGTCAGTGTTACCTTGCAGTCAGATCCACAAAATAGTAGCGCGCGCCAAACGTATCAAGCGCCAGTGCAGCAGTTCATGCAAGGCGCGGCGCAAGGTAAAGATGCGTTGAGCAGCTTTGGTATGCTACCGTGGCAACCACAAATAGCGCCGATAATTGGAAATCTGGCGCCCGATGGTGCGGCCATTCGTCAAGGCCTGCAAAAAGGTGATCGCATTACGGCGATTAATGATGAGCCAATCAAAGACTGGATTAGCGCCACCCGTATCATCCGCGACAGCCCTGAAGTACTTCTTAATTTTACGGTGTTACGTGACGGTAAATCTGTCCAGCTACCAATTATGCCACAAGGTAAAAAAGACAATTTGGGTAACGACTATGGGCAAATTGGTGCTATGGTGGCACAGTCTGAGATTGTTATCCCTGATGCTTACAAAACCACAGTGGTCTATGGGCCGGGCGAATCATTGATCAAGTCATTTGAGAAGACCGAACAACTGGCAGTCATGACGGTAAGCTCAATAGGAAAAATGCTGTCAGGCATGATTGGTTTGGACAATTTGTCAGGCCCAATTACCATTGCCAAAGTCGCCAAACAAAGCTTCGATATCAGTTGGCAGATGGTGTTATCTACCGCGGCTTTGATTAGTTTGAGTCTGGCTGTGCTAAATCTTTTGCCTATTCCGGTATTAGATGGTGGTCATATTGTGTATCACCTCATTGAGCTGATTCGCGGTAAACCTCTCTCAGAAGGCGTACAAATGGTGGGGTTAAATATCGGTTTACTCTTGCTGGCAGGTTTCATGGTGTTAGCAATTGGTAATGATATCAGTCGTCTTTTTTGAGCAAGTAATCAGCCATAGAGCGGATAAGACAAGAGACACTAATGGTTTTACGCTTATTATGCGCTAATGAAGGCGATGATAGAGCGGAAGCTTTGTACCATGGCTACTGTACTAATCGTAATTTTTAGTTTATTTTGTGATGCATTTTATATAAAGTGTTCTGAGTCTCCCGCGTGTGAATATAAGATTTTATGCAAAACGGGCTAGACAATATGGGCTTTTTAACTTAACTTAAGCAAGTTTTTTATTGACGGATAGTGTTTATGCGTACGCCTTTATTTATGAGCGCGGCAGGGTTGCCGTTAGTGGTAGCGATGATGAGTATGCCTGTACAGGCTGCAGAGTTTGTAGTCACTGACATCGGTTTCAATGGTCTGCAACGCCTAACCCCCGATAGCCTCTATCCGGTGCTTCCTATTTCGGTAGGGGACACGGTGAATGACAGTAGTTTGGCGGCCAGTATTAAGGCGCTATATGCGACCGAAAACTTTGCCGATATTCAGAGCCGAGTCGAAGGGGGTCAGCTACGATTTGATGTCGTTGAGCGTCCAACGATCGCTGAGGTGAATTTTGAGGGCAATAAACTCATTCCAAAAGAAGGGCTGGAGCAAGGGCTTAGCAATGCTGGCCTGTCTGTCGGTGATGTGCTTAAGCAAGCCACGCTACAAGGCGTCGCCAATGAGCTACAGCAACAATATATCAGCCAAGGGTATTACAATAGTAATATCGAGGTTAACCAAACACTACTTGATGGCAATCGCGTCAAGCTCGATGTACGTTTTATCGAAGGCAAGCCTGCCAAAGTGGTTGATATCAACATTATTGGTAACAAACACTTTAGCGATGAAGAGATTAAAGACGTCTTTGCCGTGAAAGAATCGTCTTGGACACGTCTGCTGTCTAAGTCTGATCGCTATGCCAAAGAAAAGCTGGCTGCCAGTTTAGAAAACCTAAAAGCGCTATATCAGAACGACGGTTATGTGCGTTTTGCAGTCGACAATGCCGTGCTTAATATCAGTGAAGATAAGAGCAGTGTCTTTATCGAAGTGAGTCTTAGCGAAGGCGAACAATATCAGTTTGGCGACGTGAGCTTTTTAGGTAAACCGACTTTTGACACGAATGAGCTAAACGAGTTGGTTGCTTTTGCCCCTAACGAAAAGTACTCGCAAGCCAAGCTAGAGGCGACGACTGCAGCGCTTAAAAGTCGCTATGGTAATGAGGGCTATTACTTAGCACAGATCAGACCTGTGCCGCGTATCAACGATGATACCAAGATGGTTGATGTTGATTACTATATTGATCCTGCACGTCCAATTTATGTTCGCCGTATTAACTTTACGGGCAATCTCAAGACCCAAGATGAGGTGTTGCGCCGCGAAATGCGTCAATTAGAAGGCGCTCTGGCGTCTAGCGAAAAAATTCAATTATCACGGACACGCTTGATGCGTACCGGCTTCTTTAAAGCGGTTAATGTCGATGTGAAGCCAGTGCCTAATCAGCCCGACCAAGTGGATGTTCACTATACTGTTGAAGAGCAACCTTCTGGTAGTTCAACCATTGCAGCGGGTTACTCACAAAGTGGCGGTGTCACCTTCCAGTTAGACTTGACGCAAAATAACTTTATGGGTACGGGTAACCGTGTCAAGGCGGCGCTATCACGCTCAGAGACACGTGATTCTTATAGCTTGGGTTATACCGATCCGTACTTTACAGAAAACGGAGTGTCGCAAGGTATCAGCGCCTACTATCGCGAAACCAAGTATGATGACAGAAACGTCAGTAATTACGTCACCGATGCTTATGGTGCCACCCTGAACTACAGCTATCCTGTGGACGAGACCAAGCGCGTTAGTGCGGGTCTAAACGTGGATAACACCTCAGTACGTGGTGGTAGCCGTCTTGGCGTGTCAAACGTACAGCAGATTATCGATGATGGCGGTACGGTTGAAGACTTCACAGGAGACTTTGAAGGTCGTACAGGTTTTAAAAATGAGTACCAAACTTATAACTTATTATTTGGCTGGGATTACAGCACCTTAGATCGTCCGGTATTCCCGACCAAAGGGATGAGCCATACGGTTGATGCAACCATTGGCCTTGGTGATGCTAGCTATCAAAAACTCGTGTATCGCGGTAACGTGTACTATCCATTCTATAAAGATTGGGTGGCACGCGGTTATACCAAGCTTGGCTATGGTAATGATCTGCCATTTTATGAAAACTTTTATGCCGGTGGTTATGGGTCAGTACGTGGTTATGAAGCGTCCACGCTTGGACCTAGATCCCAAAGTTATACTGATGCCATTAATGATGATGTGCGATTTGGTCAAGATGAAGAAGTCGGCGGTAATGCGCTTGTCAGCATCGGTAGTGAGCTGATTTTGCCGATGCCGTTTAAAGGTGATTGGGCGGACCAAGTACGGCCGGTACTATTCGCCGAAGGTGGTCAAGTGTTTGATACCACTGATAAGGAAGACCGTACCTTTGTTGATCCTCAAACAGGGGATGATACAGGTGTGCCACTATTAACCCAAGACAATAGTATGCGTTTTAGTGCAGGGGCAGGCGTGACCTGGTATACGCCAATTGGCCCGATCTCTCTGAGTTACGCAGTGCCTATCGGTGATAAAGAAGGCGATGAGACCGAAAAAGTACAGTTCCAGATTGGTAATACTTTCTAACTTAGGGTAATTGTCCCAATTTATCTCGTTAATGATATAAAACGATGTAGATATATAAAGTGTCAGTTAGACATTAGTAGGTCGCCAAGATGATTTCTCAGCTTGGCGATTGCCTTATTCATAATAATGTTAATAGTAACTATGATAACGATTGAGCAACTTATCACTCAAATTGAACAGCGCCAGCCTATTGTGAACAAGGCAGAGATTGGCGCTGAACAGTTACGTCAAGAGTTCAGTAGTGTTGGTAGTTTAACCACTGCTGATCATGAGCAATTAAGCTTTTTAGCGGATCCCCATTACATTGCTAGTCTGGCGGACACGCAAGCAGGGGCGGTATTGGTCACGGCAGAGTATCGTGATCAAGTGCCAGCGAGCGCTGTCGCGTTGGTAGTCACCAGTCCTTATTTGGCTTATGCGGGCGCCAGTCAGTTGTTTGCTCGTGATTCATTGTCTAACGGTATTCACCCTAGTGCGGTGATTGCCGATAGCGCCGTCATCGGCGATCACGTCAATATTGGCCCTTTTTGTGTGATCGGTGATAATGTACAAATTGGTGCGCGCAGCTCACTTGATGCGCATGTGGTGGTTGAGGCAAATACTAAGATTGGGCCTGATTGTGTGATCAAATCGCAAGTGGTTATCGGGCACGATAGCGTTATCGGTAGCCATGTTCGATTACACGCTGGCGTGAGTGTTGGCTCAGAGGGCTTTGGCTTTGCCCCGACCAGAGACCCTAGTGTTACTGGCTGGGAGCGCATTGCGCAACTAGGTCGTGTCGTGATTGGCGATCATGTGCGAATCGGTAGCCAAACCTGTATTGACCGCGGCGCCATTGATGATACGGTGATTGGTAATCATGTTATTATCGATAACTTGGTACAAGTGGCCCATAACGTGCGTATTGGTGATGGTACGGCCATCGCGGCTCAAACGGGTATCGCTGGTAGTACCAGTATCGGTAAGCGCTGCATCATTGGCGGCGCTGTCGGTATTACAGGTCATATCGAGATCACCGATGATGTGATCTTATCTGGAATGACCATGGTCACCAAATCCATCAAAAAGTCTGGTTCATATTCCTCTGGAACGGCTGCGATGCCGACGGCTAATTGGCGACGGGCAGCGGTACGTTTCCGTCAGCTTGGTCGTGAATAGCATAAATACAAACAAGTTATCAAAATTACAAACACAGCAAGGAAGTGCCGCTATGAGCAGCAACGATATAGATAGTTCAACTGATAATGAAATTAAAAGCTTGGCTGAGCAAGGTCTTACCCTGCCGTTAACTTATCATACTCTTAAGCATTACCTGCCACACCGCTATCCTTTTCTGTTGGTCGATAAGATCATCGCTTGCACACCAGGAGAGTGTATTACCGGTGTTAAGAACGTGACTATTAATGAAGAGTTTTTTAATGGTCACTTTCCTGATGAACCGATCATGCCAGGGGTGTTAATGGTAGAGTCGATGGCACAAGTCTCAGGCGTGTTGGGATTTATTAGTGCTGGCCTGACCGCAGAAGATGGCTATCTATATCTGTTCGCAGGCGTTGATAAGGTGCGCTTTAAGCGCCGAGTCATTCCTGGGGATCAGTTGATTATTCGTGCCAAAACAGTGATGCAAAAGCATGGTATTTACAAGTTTGATTGTACGGTACATGTCGAAGACGAGCTTGCTGCTAGTGCCCAAATAATGATTGCTCGGCAAGCACAGTAAAGCTTAATGACTGCTATTATGCTCATGCTAATCAAAATCTTTAGCGACTCCTATTAACATGAGCAGTAAAAATGATAGTTAGCAACCATGGTTAACAGCAGCGTCATGCTTATTTTATTTAATAAAGTTAAATTGGCTGTATTTGTTTTACCATTTACTCGCATCAGATGATACAAAGGCCCAAATTATGAGTCAGATCCACCCAACAGCACTCATCTCACCATCCGCTCAAATTGATGAGACGGCCGTCATCGGCCCGTATTGTATTGTCGGTGATGAGGTGACTATTGGCGCACACACGGTTTTGCACCGACATGTGGTTGTGACCAAGTTGACTCGTATTGGTCAACACAATCAGTTTTATCAGTTTGCAAGCGTTGGTGAAGACCCACAGGATTTGAAGTATGCTGGTGAGCGTACGTGGCTTGAGATTGGTGATCATAATACCATTCGTGAGGCCTGTAGCCTACACCGTGGTACAGCCCAAGATAGTGAACTTACCAAAATTGGTAGCCATAACTTGCTGATGGTTAATACGCATGTGGCTCATGACTGTGTGATTGGCGACCATAACGTACTGGCCAATAATGTCGGGGTCGCAGGACATGTGACTATTGGGGATCACACGATTATTGGAGGTAACTCCGGTATTCATCAGTTCTGTACGGTTGATGATTATAGCTTGATCGGGGGCGCGAGTCTGATTTTAAAAGACGTGGCTGCTTTTACGATGGTCTCTGGCAATCCAGCAAAAACGCATGGTCTCAATGTAGAAGGGATGCGCCGTAAAGATTGGTCAAAAGAAACCATCGATGTGTTACGCCAAGCTTATCGTATGATTTTTAGATCAGGTTTGACGACAGTACAAGCGCTAGAAGTTTTAAACAACGAGCTGCTCCCAAAAGAGCCGAAAATTCAACTGCTCATCGACTCATTACAGAAAAGTCGTCGTGGTGTGGTGCGTTAAAAATGTAGAGAAGTTTTGTTTAAGACTGAATGTAGCGTTGGTATTTCAATTAGGCAAACTCTTGTCAACGATAGAAAAAACCACCGTAAGCCATAACCAATTGTTATGGCTTTTTATGTTTATGAGTACTTGACTTTTTTGGTCGCTTAGCAGAAACTGAGCGTTTACGATATTGTAAACAATTCTTTCTTAATGTTGCTGGACGCCTCACATTGATGCGTTTATTAAAGTGCCTGAGATTATGAGTGGCGCTTTATGATAATCAAGGAAGATTATCAGCGACGTTAATTGAAGCACGAGGACGGAAAAAATGGCTATCAATAAACAAGAACATGCACAGTGGAGCTCAAGTTTTGGCTTCGTATTAGCAGCGGTCGGGTCGGCAGTTGGTTTAGGAAATATATGGAAGTTTCCATACATGGTTGGTGAAAGCGGTGGTTCTGCTTTCGTTATCGCTTATTTATTCTGTATCGCGCTGGTAGGTTTTCCGATTCTGGTTGCCGAATGGCTAATTGGTCGTCGTGGTCAAAAAAACCCCATCAATACTTTGGCTGATGTTGCGGCAAGTGAAGGCAAGTCACGCAATTGGGGTATTATAGGCGCTTCCGGTATTTTAGGTGGTTTCTTAATTCTGTCTTTTTATAGTGTTATTGGTGGTTGGGCGCTCAACTATATTACTAAAGTGGGTACAGGAAGTTTTGCAGGCCAAGACAGTGATTCTGTCGCTGCGACCTTTGATGCCATGTTAGCTTCAGCCGGTACGTTGACGATTTGGCACACGGTCTTTATGATTTTGACGGCCATTATCGTTGGTATCGGCGTGACGGGCGGTATTGAGAAGACCGCGAAGGTTTTGATGCCATTATTAGGGCTTATCCTGTTCGTTATCGTTGGTTATAACGTGGTGAATGGAGGCTTTGGTGAGGCAGTGGCTTACTTGTTTACGCCAGATCTTAGTAAGCTGACGGCGGATGTCATGCTCGCAGCTCTGGGTCATGCCTTCTTCACCCTGTCTATTGGTATGGGTATTATGATTGCTTATGGCTCGTATCTGGGCCGTGAAGTGAACCTGCTTAAAACCGCACGAACGGTTGTGATTTTGGACACGGTTATTGCGTTGGCTGCGGGTCTAGCCATTTTCCCAATTATCTTTAGCAATGGTCTAGATCCTGCTTCAGGCCCTGGTCTTATCTTTGTTAGCTTACCGATAGCTTTTGGTAGCATGGGCGCAGGTACTATCATTGGTACCCTGTTCTTCTTACTTATTACTTTTGCTGCTCTTACCTCGTCAATTTCACTGCTTGAACCAACGGTTGAGTTTTTAGAAGAGCGTACGCCAATGAGCCGTACGGTATCAACCATCGTTGCAAGTACGGTGATTTGGCTATTGGGCGTTGCGGCATTGTTATCGTTTAATCTATGGTCTGAGTTCACCATTATGGGCAACGGGATCTTTGATGCTTTGGATAAAATTACCAGTAAGTTTATCCTCCCTTTAACGGGTCTTGCAGCGATTATCTTCCTTGCTTGGCAAATGGATCAACGCAGTATTCAGCAAGAGCTTGGCTTGTCTAATGGTGCATGGAAAGTTTGGCAAATCGTTGCTAAGTTTATTGCCCCTATCGCGGTTATCGTTGTATTTGTTACCTCACTGATGGGATAGCATAGCGACTGATTAAACGTATTTGCTTGTTTGGTTTGAAAAACACTCAATAATAAAAAGGGCTTAAGATGATTCTTAAGCCCTTTTTGTTACTTGTATGCGTCTAAAAAATATTATACTTAGCGCAAATTTAGTTCAGGAACGGTTTGTCCACGCTTGCTATAAAACTCATTTACGAACTCATCAAAGCGGTCTTGCTCAATAGCGTCTCTGATCCCTTGCATCAAGCGCTGATAGTAGCGCAAGTTATGAATAGTCGCCAGCTGGGCACCTAGCATCTCTTTGCATTTATTTAGATGGTAGAGATAAGCACGACTAAAGTTTTGGCAAGTATAGCAGTCGCACTCTGGATCTAGAGGGCCTTCATCATTACGGTATTGGCTATTACGGATACGTACTATGCCAGCATTGTCAGTGTCGCCCGTGACAAAATAGTGACCATTACGTGCGTTACGCGTTGGCATCACGCAGTCAAACATATCGACACCGCGGCGCACGGCCTCCACGATGTCTTCTGGCTTACCAACACCCATCAGATAACGCGGCTTGTCTGCTGGCATATCATCTGGGATATAGTCCAAGACATCCATCATCTCATCCTTTGGCTCACCCACGGATAAGCCACCGATGGCATAACCATCAAAGCCGATATCGAGTAGACCATCGAGTGACTGCTGGCGCAAATCGGCATACATACTGCCTTGGATAATGCCAAATAGGGCATTGGTGCTACCCAGTCTTTTGTGCTCATCAACGCAGCGCTGTCCCCAACGTAGTGAAAGCTCTAAAGACTTTTTCGCTTCGTCGTGAGTGGCGGGATAAGGGGTACATTCATCGAATTGCATGACGATGTCTGAATTCAAGCTGTACTGAATTTGCATGGATTTTTCTGGTGAGAGAAATACCTTGGCGCCGTCGATAGGAGATTTAAAATTAACCCCTTCTTCGGTGATTTTACGCATGGCACCCAGACTGAACACTTGGAAGCCACCGGAGTCGGTCAGAATGGGTTTATCCCAATGCATAAATTTATGCAGACCACCGAACTTATCAATCACTTCAGTACCTGGACGTAACCACAGATGAAAGGTATTGCCTAAAACGATATCAGCACCGATGGCTTCGATATCACGTGGCAGCATGCCTTTGACCGTACCATAAGTGCCAACAGGCATAAAAGCTGGCGTTTGCACATCGCCATGATTGAGATGAACCGTACCACGGCGTGCACGCGTTTCACCGCTGGCCGTTTTATGTAAGACAAATTGCATATGATAACCGCTATTTAAGCTATGAAAATAGCGCCAATTATAGCATTGTTAAGGTTTTTTTTGGATATGGATATTTAATCTCATTGACGACCCTTATCCATATCACTCTGCTACAACCAAAAGATACAGACATGACGACAGGATAGTTGGTAAAGTATAAAACAGTTGGTGAACGATGACGAATCACCAGACTGTGATTTGAGACTCTGGAGACACACTATGAAAAAGGCATCCTACTTATTACTAAGTGGTTTATTATTGACATCAGGAGGCGCTATGGCTACCGAAGAGCCAGACTATACGGTTTTGTCGCAAGAAGATGACTTTGAATTGCGGCGTTATGATGAGCAGCTGGTGGCGCAAACTTGGGTGACAGGGGATCAAAAAAGCGCTAGTCGTGAAGGGTTTAAAGTATTAGCGGACTATATTTTTGGTAACAATACAGCGCCTAGCGGGGAGAGTGGCAAGATTGCGATGACGGCGCCCGTTACGATGCAGCCTGACACCAAAACAGACAGTAATGACTCTCAAAAAATTGCGATGACGGCACCAGTCAGTATGCAAAAAGCGGATGGTCAATGGCGCGTACAGTTTACGATGCCCAGTCACTACACAATGCAAACGCTGCCTAAGCCAAACAATCCAAATGTTGAGATCGTGGAAGTGCCCGCGCAAAATTACGGGGTCATCAAATTTTCAGGATTGGCAGGCAGTCAAAAAGTAGCGAATAAAACGGAGGCATTGCAGTCTTGGATGCAAGAGCGCAACTTAACCATAACGGGCGTACCTGAGTTGGCACGCTATAATCCGCCATGGACG
This sequence comes from Psychrobacter sp. UBA3068, assembly GCF_002366815.1. Taxonomy (NCBI): domain Bacteria; kingdom Pseudomonadati; phylum Pseudomonadota; class Gammaproteobacteria; order Moraxellales; family Moraxellaceae; genus Psychrobacter; species Psychrobacter sp. UBA3068. Next base: position 44,649 of record NZ_DFBY01000032.1, read on the forward strand.
CTACCCTTTATGCGTCGCAATGAAGTGATGATTGCGTATCAGCCAAAATAAAGCAAAAAAAAGACAGCATGGGCTGTCTTTTTTTTGAGCGTTTAATATAAGGGGGACTAGTTTTTTTGCTCACGGATGATGTTAAGCATACGGCGCAATGGTTCTGCCGCGCCCCATAACAGCTGATCACCCACCGTAAACGCGCCTAGATATTCAGGTCCCATATTAAGCTTACGCAAGCGACCTAACGCAACCGTTAGCGTCCCTGTCACTGCTACTGGGGTTAAACGATTCATAGTCGCTTCTTTGTCATCTTCGACCAAATCTAACCACTCGTTGCCGCTATTTTTAAGAGCTGCTTCGATCTCGTCTAATGGAATGTCTTTTTTTAGCTTGATGGTCAGACCTTGAGCGTGACAGCGCATCGCGCCAATGCGTACACACATGCCATCGATAGGAACCGTATTGGTTTGGTCATTGCCAAGAATTTTGTTGGTTTCAACGCCCCCTTTCCACTCCTCTTTTGATTGCTTGTTTTCTAGCTGTGCGTCGATATAAGGAATCAAGCTACCAGCCAATGGCACACCAAAGTACTGTCTAGGAAAATCATTTGAGCGTTGAGCTTGGGCGATTTTTTTATCGATATCTAAGATAGCGCTCGCAGGATCAGCCAGCTCGTCTCGGACGGTGTCATGCAGCAGACCCATACCACTGATTAGCTCACGCATGTTGTTGGCACCAGAGCCACTTGCTGCTTGATACGTCATCGCGCTGACCCATTCTACCCAGCCTTTATTAAACAGCTCACCGATGGCCATTAGCATCAGAGATACCGTACAGTTACCACCGATGAAGTCTTTTTTACCGTTGGCGAGTGCGCTGTCAATGACGGTGCGATTGACTGGATCAAGGATGATGATGCTATCATCTTCCATGCGCAATGTGCTCGCCGCATCAATCCAGTAGCCATTCCAGCCACTATCACGCAATGGCTGATGAACTTTTGAGGTGTAATCGCCGCCTTGGCAAGTAATAATCACATCACAAGCTGCTAGTGCATCAATATCATGAGCGTCTTTTAACTGGCTGGTTTGAATACCATCAAAGCTTGGCGCATCCCCGCCTGCATTACTGGTCGAAAAAAATACAGGTGTAATACCGTCAAAGTCTTTTTCTTCAAGCATACGTTGTATCAATACTGACCCGACCATGCCGCGCCAGCCTACCAAGCCTACTGTTAAATTACTCATGAAATCTAATCCTATTTACAATTATTTATTGCATTGCCAGCCGATAACAATGCCGTGATTGGCCCTAAAAAGCAAGGCGTTTTGGCGATTTTTAGGCGTTTTTCATACACTATTAACTATGTTCATTATAACTTTTAGTTATTAACATAATGCTGATACTTCTATTGCTTGGGGACACACATGGTGTCTAAAAGCAAGAAGGCTAGTGTGCAATACTTACTATCGTAGATGCGATAAATTGTAACGTTTTATGGCACTTACCCCTTAATTGACACTCATTAGTAGGTGATCATCTCATGAAATGCTAAAGTAAGTACCTAACGTCAGCTCAATAAAAACCAAGCAAGACTTCACTATTGAACCAACACTGAACATCAACTCTAGGGTTCAATGCCCATTTTAATAGACGGTTAATACATACTATGGATCTCTCACTATTATATTACAGCGTACAGTGGCTCGCAGGGCTCATCGCATTTGTGACGATTTGGGGCTGGATGCCACTTGATAACTGGTGGGTGCGCGGCGTTGAGTTTCCACGCATTCAGATAATGGTGCTTGGTGTCATTGCTTGGATTGGCATGTTGGCGTTTTGGCCAAATTGGCAGCTAGGTCAGTGGCTGCTGTTTATCGTATTGAGTGTCACTCTAGCGTTCCAGCTGAGAATGGTATTGCCTTATACCAAACTGTGGAAAAAAGAAGTACAAGAAGCAAAAGACACGCCAGAAGGAGCGTCGTATCAGCTCAAAATCATGGTCTCAAACGTTCTCACGCCCAATGATGAAACCCAAAAACTGGTCGATTTGGTTAAGCAAAAACAGCCTGATATTTTAATCACGCTAGAAAGTGATAAAAAATGGGAGAGGGCGCTGCATCAAATCGAACCTGACTATCCTTATACGGTAAAAGTACCACTGGATAATCTATATGGGATGCACTTGTATTCTAAGCTTGAGTTGATTGATCCTAAAGTTAAGTATTTGATGATCGATGACATACCTTCTATTCACACACAGTTACGCCTGCAAAGTGGTCGCGTGATTTGGTTGTATTGCTTGCATCCTATGCCACCAAGCCCCACGGAAGCGGATAAATCGACCACTCGCGATGCCGAGCTACTAATGGTGGGCAAACACATAAAAGAGAATGAGCAAACGGCCATATTGGCCGGTGACCTCAATGATGTGGCATGGTCAAAAACGACCAGGCGCTTTCAGCGAATATCAGGGTTGTTAGATCCACGTATTGGCCGGCATTTCATCAACACTTTTCATGCCAATTATCCATTTTTGCGCTGGGCATTGGATCATATTTTCCATAGTGCTTGCTTTACCGTGGTAGACATTCAACGTATGCCTTCTATCGGCTCCGACCATTTTCCTGTCATGACTACCTTACAATATGCCCCAGAAGAAGCGAGTCAACAAGAGCAAAACGCACCGACCGCGGCCGCAGAGGATAGCAAAGAGACAGAGAGTAAAATAGAAGAAGGTAAAAAAGAAGGAGAAAAAGTCTCAAAGGAGCACGCAGACGTGCAGAGAGGCTTGGGTTAACAGGGTGCTAACATGACCACCCATAGTGTCATTGAAAGCCCCGATAAGCACGTAAGCATATGCTTACGTGAAATAAGGTCTTTAGCCTCTAGTCGTATCAAGCGGATTGCACTAAAATACAATCATCAACACAAGGATACGCAAGGATGCAGTGTTGAGGCAGTAGTATAAAAGTTCAGGTCAGCCCGCTGTCTTATATACGCTACTGTTTGTGACTTAGGATGAGTCCACATGGAAGAGATAATAACAACAAGATGAAACGCCATAGCCCTGAACCAATCGCCCTAGGTTCGGGGCTTTTCTTTGTGTGTAAACTATTGATTTATAAGAGTGTGGGTTTAACGCATGGGCAGAAAGTACAAAAGCATACATTGATAACCGACGGTGCGTTATTTCTTTAGATCATAAATAAGAAGGGTACATGCCTTAGCACATACCCTTCTTAATAAAACACTATTAGCGATCATTTATCTTATCGATACACGGATAAATAGACTATCCAAGTACTTGGATATAAGCGCCCGCTCGTAGCTCTTGTAACCAGTCTTCTTTGGCTTGCGGTGCTAGGCGTTGATACAGTGTTTGGCGCGCCATGTTGCGACGATACTGGTCACTTACGTCTTGCTGACGTTTGCCTTCCACCTTTAAGATGTGCCAACCGAATTGGGTTTTGAAAGGGACAGAGTAATCACCAACCGCTGTGTTTTTCATCATGGCTTCAAATGGGCCAATCATATCTTCTTCGCTGACCCAATCAAGATCACCGCCGCGACCTGCTGACCCTGGATCGTCGGAATAAGTCGATGCCAAACCAGCAAAATCAGCACCGTTACGTAGTTGCTCATACAGATCATTGATTTTTTGTTCAGCAAGCGCATCCGTCTGTAATTCATCAACTTTAACCAAGATATGACGAGTATGCCACTGCGGTATGAGCATGGTGTCGCTGGATTTCTTGTCAGCAAGCTTAATGATGTCGATACCTTCAGGAGTCACTAGCGGTGCGCTGACAGCGCCAACATCAAGCTTGGTAATCTCACTCGATAGCTCTGTAGGGAGAGCCGCTGCTTTATGAAAGCCCATATCGCCCCCTTGTAGAGGGATAGGGTAGCTGCCTTGGCTGGCAGCAACAGCTTCAGCGACATTGATATTGGGGGCAAGCAGACGATCACGCAGCGCCTGTGCGACTTTCAGTGCTTCTTCACGCTGAGCGTCTGATAGGCGGCTGTAGTCATCCATGTAAGGAACCCGCACATGAATGGTTTGATACTCGCTTTGATTTAGGCGCTTGGCTTCAGGTGAGGCCAAAAACGCATCAATATCTTGTTCGCTAATGCGTACTCGATTGCTGATTTGGCGCTGTTGCAAGGCTTGAATGGCGGCATCTTCAATCAATTGAGTACGTAACGCAGCATAGCTACCGGGTTGTGCTGCGTCTAGACGTTGTTGTAACGCTGAGATGCTATTAAGTCCCTGTGTCTGGGCGATTTGAGCAAGGCGTTGATTAATAGCCGCTTCATCAGGATTCAGACCGACGCGTTTGACCATGGAGAGTTGCAGCTCGCGCAGGATGAGTGCGTTTAACACTTCAGACTGCAGTTGCGCTGAATTAGCCATGGGCTCACCCGCCGCTTGTGCTCGTGCTTGGGTTTGCTGGATAGCATTGATCAACTCGCTTTTTAAAATAGCGTTTTCATTGACCAAGGCAATAATGCCGTCTGTGCTATTGGCTGGTGTCAAACGATTAATGCTGCTTTGATCAGCAGGAGGCGTTGCTTGTACTGCTGCATTGATGGTAGCAGCTTGGGCACTTAATGTAAGCGCCAGACTGGCACTCATAGATAGCAATACAGCGCGGCTCGTTTGACGTAAAGAAAAAAATCTCATGATGCTCCTCATCAATGTCATCACATTGGATGGTAGTTGGTTAATGCTGTCTCACACACTTAATAGGCGAATGTTAGACAGCGTTATCCATAATAGGGTGGCAAACTGGGTGGTGAAAAATGTTATATCAGTATCTTATCTATGCAAACCATTTATTAATCTGGTAACCAGACAATGTATCAGTCTTTCCATGCTGTCTGGACAGGTTCAAAGCCCAAAACCTTATCAGTCAGTAAGCGTGTTAGGCGGCTGCTACCACTACCAAGACCGTTTAATCTAATCTCTGCCATAATCGCTTGCGTTGGTTTGTCTTTGACGTTTAGGTCATTATAGTAACGACGTCCATAAACTGCAAAACCAAAACAGCAATCTTCATAATCAATGCCGACCAGAGAATCAAGCATTTTATCACGATTATAGTCATATTGACCTTGGGCCAATATACGCCAGCTATTATTGATAGGGAAGACTGCGGATGCTGTAAAAGCTGAGAGCGGCAACTGATTGGTGTTTTCATCACGTTGACGTTTCACGAAACCCACGTTAAACAAGCTATTGTCTGATGGCTGATAACGCAGCTCAGTCGTAATATAGTTTAAGTCATAGTCATTGGTCAGTGCACCACTGACATCAACCCAAAAGTTATTATAAGGCTGCGTGCTGGTATCCCAGACCATCCCTGAAGAAGAAGAACTAAAGACAGGTTGATCATTGTCAAGCGTGACACGGCCATCATCGATATAAAACTGCTCTGCTATGCTACCATCAAAACGTGTCACACCCGTTGCGTCGATGTAACGATAATTAATACCAGGAGTGATTGAATGCAAATCTTGCAAGCGATCATGGCCCAAGAACCAGCTGTCTGAAAACAGCTGCTCGTAGTTGATAGAGGCAATACGCGTGTTAAAGTTAGGGAGGTCGTTTTGGTTCTTATAGGGCGAATAGGTGTATTTTAAGCGCGGGCTAAGCAACTGATAGCCACCCATCGTGTCGTCAAAAGCGCCAAAAGGGGACCCTGCTTGGTAAAAATTCAATCCAGCATCGATACTGGCTTGCGGTACAAACACGGACTGACTGCCATCTTCGTCACTCAGCTGGTTGTCTGCTAAGCTGTCTTCATCATATGACGTATAAAGATGCTGTAGGCTTAGTTTGGGCTCAATATACCCCCAAGACTTCTCGATTGGATACGCAGCGCTGAGTTTGTTGTAAAGACGGACGCCACTTTTTTCATTTTCAGAGCCATCATCGATGGATTTTTTAAAGTAAGCAGAATCACTGACGCCCGTGATATCAAAGTTTTTGGCCCAAGGCAGACGATAATCAAGTTTGAGCTGCGGCAATCGTGAATAAGGCTTGTCTTTATCTTTTAACGGCTGTCCATTATCGGTAAACGCATTTAAGGTTTGAAACGTTTCTACTTTTAATTCACCGTCAACATAATCATTATAATAATTCACGCGCGCACGGCGTGGTAAGTTGATGGTGCTATCTGATAAGCCTAACGTGTCGAAATCGTTCAGATAGTCTGCGTCTGATACGTAGCTGTATTTGGCATCACCGCTTAACCGTGGAATGCTACTAGATGACCAATAATGATCATAAAAGAAACTGGTGCGATCTTCGTCATTATACTCTTTATCATTGGGCAGATATGAGCCGTTAAAAATACCCTCACCATAATTTTCGGTTAAGTAGCGAAACTCACCTGAGAGCATAGGGTTACGATCAGTGTAAATATGGGTGTTGAGCGTGGCATCATAATTGGGCGCTAAATTGAAATAATAAGGTACATCAAGTTCGACGCCGCTTTCACTACTAAAACTGGCATTCGGTAATAAAAAGCCACTACTACGACGACTGTCAATCGGAAAGTTAAAATACGGCAGATAAAACACGGGCACATCAGCGATACGGAAGGTTGTATTATAGGCTTCGCCGCGACCCGTCTCGGTATTCAAATCAATGCTTTTGGCATCAAACTGCCACTTGCGATTGGTGGGCGGACAGGTGCTAAACATCACCTGATCTAACTCATACTGACTGTCATTAGGACGGTTCAAGCGCTTGGCATAGCCGTGTGCTTGCAACTCCACACTAGCAAAGGCCACATCATTAGCCGTTGATTGCCCCGTCTCCGTATTATACGCTAAGCTATCTGCGACACCGATAAGGCCACCTTGTGATGCCTGATCAGCTAAGCTGGCTTGAGTATTATTTGGCGAGCTACTCCGTGGCACTTGCTGTCCTGTCGCTTGGTCAGTAAACATGACGTTGCCTTGAGCAGCAGCCACACTATTGCTCAAATCTAGTACGATTTTTTCTGCTTCTATACGCTGGGTACCTTGATTAAGAATCACGTTACCTGATAGTTCAGCGTAGTCAACATTGTCGTAATAACCGTAGTCTGATTCGGTAAACAAAGGCGCTTGACTGTTTGGGATGTCTGTCAGGTTAGGTGCTGGCTGGCCATTAGCTACGCCAGCCTCATTTACAGCGCGCTGGTAGTTAGGGTTGCTCTTTGGATACACCCATTGGCCTTCGCAGCGTTGAGCGCTATCCACAGCATTCGGTAATAACTGTAAGTTGCTACCCACTTTTGGGATAGTTGTCGATGTAGATGTTAGTGCATTTTGAATGCCGTCTTCTTCAGTGTTTGTTGTTCCATCCGTGTTATTTAACGGTGGCGTGTCAGTATCTGGTGTCAGCTCGTAAAACTCTGCCAAACGCATCAGACTGTCTTGAATACTTTCATCATTAACATTAAGATCACTATGATCTACAAGAGGATCTACAACAGGCTGAGGGGTAATCGTCTCACTGACTCGTGTCACGTTACGGCTTTGTTCGTCATTTCTTGCGTTTGAAGCGGATACAAAATCGTCATGATCGCTATCATTGATGGCCGTAACTTCTAGAGAAGGGTTGTCAATATTACTGTCAGTATGATTATCAAAGTCACTAGCTAAAGAGTGGTTATCAGTCGTAGCACCAGCGTCCGCCTGTTGATACTTATTATTCTGAACATCGCCCTTATAATTACGACTGTTTTGATAGCGAATGTCACTAATGTCACTATAGTTACTATCTACGGTAACACTGCTGTCAGTGACTAGCGGCTCCGTTGGCTGTATGTCGGTGTCATTGATGGCAGCACTGACCGTTAGACTTGATAAGCCTAAGGCGCCAAATAAAATCAAGCGGATGCTTTGGTAAAGCGGAGAATATAACAAGGGCACACCTATGATTGCAGAGCCTATTGGATTGCGTTACTGAGTTTAGTCGCCATACTATTGAGTCATATCGAATAGTACATAACCGGCTAAAAGACTACTCATTGCTCATGTAATTTTAAGAGTTTGGGCATTTTACATATAATGACGACTAATCATAGTCAAAAAAAACCAAATCAGCTACACTATTTACCAAAATTTATAATGTAGCCAAGCTGTTTTTTAAATGGGTGCTAAAATTGTGCATAGCACTACGTGTATTGAATGATAACTCAATACGACTATGTATAGCAGCAACTGTGGCGCAGACGTCACTATTTTAGCAAGTATTGGCTCGACTTATCACTACTTTACTCGTTTCTGACTTATATCTAACCTATGATGCCTTTTATGACTGATCACAAAACTTTAGAGCCGAACATGACTGAAACCAGTAGCAATAATCGCTTACAGCAGTTAGAAAACTGGTTGCAGCAAGTATTTACAGAGCAAGTATTTAATCTAGATAGCTTGCCTGGGGACGCGAGCGCCCGTCAATATCACCGTCTCCAGTTGTTAGGAGAGAATGATACGGGAGAATCGCGTTATATTGTCATGGATTCTGCTGACGAGCAAGATGCCTTGCGCCAGTTTATCAATGTCGCCAAATTGATGGCACCAGCAATCAATGTGCCGACGCTCATCGCACAAGATGTGACAAAAGGCTTTTTAGTATTACAGGATTTTGGCACGGTAGAATTTGCCCATTTGCTCGTTAATGCGTCGCCTGCCCAAATTAATACGTACTATCAGTTGGCAATGCAAACATTGGTGGCGCTACAGAGCGTCCCAATTGAGATGGCAAAATCCCAGCACCAATTGCCAGATTATGATAGCGCGTTATTGGAACGTGAAATGGATTTATTTAGTGACTGGTTTATGCCTTACGTTGGTGCCGCACTTGATAAACCGTTGTGGTCCAATGTAAAGTCGGCCCTAATAAAAGAGATCTTGTTACAGCCACAAGTCATCGTTCACCGTGATTATCACAGTCGCAATCTCATGCAAGATCAAGCGGATAACGCGCGCTTAGGTGTGATTGACTTTCAAGACGCCGTCGTAGGGTCCTATACTTATGACTTGGTGTCATTGGTGCGTGATGCTTATGTTGAATGGCCAGAGAGTCAAATATCTGAGTGGATCAATGATTTTTGGCAACTGCAGCAGCAGGCAGGATTAACCACAGCGAAAAGCGCTGAGCAGCTTGAGAACGATGTGAATGTGATGGGTGTACAGCGTCATTTAAAAGTATTGGGGATTTTTATTCGCTTGTCCCAGCGTGATGGCAAAGACCGCTATTTGGCCGATATTCCCAAAGTGATGCGTGATTTGCTGACTGAGTTAGACTGGCTTGCAGATAAGGGTAGTGATGAGATAAGACAAGCAGTGGTCCCTTTTAATCAATGGCTACAAGATAGCGTGCTACCTAATTATAAAGATAAATTCGCCGTAGTATAAATACGCATGAGTTAGGCTAAAAGCTTACGTCATATATTAAAAGGAGCATGCATGTCAACGTCTACACCTAAGATTACGCAAGCAATGATTTTGGCTGCGGGCAAGGGTACGCGTCTGCGTCCTTTGACACTTGAGACCCCAAAGCCTTTGGTTGAAGTCGGTGGACAACCGCTGATTGTTTGGCACATCAAAGCGTTACAGGCGGCTGGTATCACTGATATTGCCATTAATGCGTCATGGCTGGCTGATAAATTAATGGACACATTGGGGGATGGTGCGAAGTACGGCGTCACACTGCATTGGTCGGTTGAAGAGGATGAACCTCTTGAGACAGCAGGCGGTATTTTCCAAGCGTTACAAACAGGCAAACTACGAGACGAGCCATTTATTCTCGTTAACTCTGATGTGTGGACGACTTATGACTTCACCCAACTGCGAGACTATACGCTGAGCGCGGATCAGCGTGCTCATTTATTATTGATTGATAATCCTGCGCATAATGATGGGGGTGATTTTGCTATTAATAACGGTCTCGCCAGTGAGCAACCAGTTGGCGAGGCAGACAAATATACCTTTGCTGGTATCAGTGTGATGTCACCTCGACTGGTTGATGGGTTGGTGTCAGGTCAACCAGCAGCGTTGGCACCACTTCTTAAGCAAGCGATGATAAAGTTTCAAATTACCGCTGAGGTTATCACTGATAACTGGATAGATGTCGGTACGCCTGAGCGCTTAACGCAAGTGAACGCGTTTATAGAGAGTCATGGCGCCAACAATCATCTCGGCTCATAAGTACAATAAAGACTTTAAAAGTAGCTTGTAAGAAACAGTCTCACATAAAAAAGCAGCGTTGATTATTCAACGCTGCTTTTTTTATATGAGACGAGAGGTGGGCACTAAACGCCCATGGCGAGTTTGATTAACTGCGCAATCGTAAAAACCACCAAAAATCCTGCCACATACAAGCCAATAAACCACAACCACTGTGATTGTTTTTTACTAAGCTTCTTCATGAAAACCTCCTGATTGGCTTACGTATTGTGGCTACCTTAAATGAAGCATGGTCATGGTATCCACTTTTTGGCTGCTCCGTTACGTGCCGCTGTGAGCGATTAATACATGGGTTTGTGATCAGATTTACCTTTGAATGTATAGTAGGCAAAAGCGGTATAACTCAAAATAATCGGTAGCATGATACCGGCGCCAATTAACATAAAGGACAGGGAGGTATCCGCAGCAGCTGCCTCATAAATCGTCATTTGATACGGTACAATATAAGGGAACATAGCAAAACAAACGCCGATATAACCCATCAAAAACAACGCAACAGTCAATAAGAAAGGGCGATACTCACGCTCTGTTTTTAAGTCTTTACGCATCAAGAAAAACAGCAGCACAACGATAATGGGCATAGGCGCAAGATACAACAGACTCGGGAAGCTAAACCAATCTTCGAGTGCATTGATGTCTGAGAAATACATAAATCCTGTGACGATGATCATTGCCACTACTAAAGCAAGTAACATCCAGCCTGAGACTTTGCGTGCCCAAACTTGTAAAGTGTGTTCGGTTTTTATGATGAGCCACGTAGAGCCAAGTAACGCGTAACCAATGATCAAGGCAAAGCCGCAAACAATAGGGAAAGGTGACAACCAGTCGAATGGCCCACCAGTGTAAAGACGGTTGCTTGCTTCAAGACCTTGAACTAGCGCTCCAAGCATAATACCTTGGGAAAAAGTAGCAATGACTGAACCCACAAAAAAGAAAGTGTCCCATACATGTCGACGTGAAGAGGCTTTAAAACGGAACTCAAACGCCACGCCGCGCATGATAAGACCGAACAGCATAGCGGTCACGGGTAAGTAGAGGCCCGTCATAATAATGCCATAAGCGACTGGGAAGGCTGCGAACAGACCACCGCCGCCAAGTACCAACCAAGTCTCGTTACCATCCCAAAACGGGGCAATAGAGTTCATCATCCGGCTACGGTTTTTATCTGAACCTGCAAACGGAAATAAAATACCACAACCCAAATCAAAGCCGTCAAGTAGTACATAAATGAAGACAGAGAGGGCGATAAGGCCGCCCCAAATCAAAGGTAAGTCTAATACATCACCGTAGTTAAACATTAGCGTAACCCTCCATCATCAACATCATTAGCAGGAGTGTCTATATCTTTTTTTGTACTCTCTCCCGGGCTACTATCACCACTGAGTGCGCGCCCCTGACTTTCTGTCACTGTATGATCATAATAATGATCTTCATCCGGATCTTCGTAAGGCTTAGGTCCTTGTGCGATGAGGCGCAAAATATAAAAGCTGCCAGCGCCAAACACGAAAATATACAACACAATAAAGCCGATGAGCGTCGTGGCAACTTGCTGTGCGGCGAGCGGTGACATACTTTCAGCGGTACGAATCACACCATAAACGGTATAAGGCTGCCGTCCTGTCTCAGTCACAAACCAGCCCGCCAATAACGCGATAAAACCAAGCGGTGTCATCATCATCCACGCGCGGTGAAACCAGACACTGTCAGGATTGAACTGTTGTTTTTTAAAATACTTATAGAGACTGAATAAACCCACTAGTACCATCAACATACCGATACCAACCATAATACGGAACGCCCAAAAGACAATAATAACTGGGGGTTGATCCTCGGGTGCCCAATTTTTAAGACCTTTCACCTCGCCATCTAGTGAATGGGTTAAGATCAATCCGGACACGTAGGGAATACTAACTTCGTATTTATTGGTTTGGTTTTCTTGGTCAGGGATCGCGAATAAGCGTAGCGCAGCACCGCGTTCATCGTCCCAAATGCCTTCCATCGCTGCCACTTTAGCGGGTTGATGCTCTAAGGTGTTTAGACCATGCTCATCGCCAATTAATACTTGAGCAGGTGCTACAAATATGGCCATAATCATCGCCATGCCTAGCATCACCCGGCCATGCTGCCGGTGCTCGGTATGTTTTTTAGACTGAATGTAATACGCACCGATGCCACCAATGACAAAAGCGGTGGTCAAGAACGCTGCTGTCATCATATGAGCATAGCGGTAAGGGAAGGAAGGGTTGAAGATAATCTCAAGCCAATTGGTGGGATAGAGCAGTCCGTCTGCGCCTATCATAAAGCCCTGCGGCGTTTGCATAAAACTGTTGGCTGATAAAATCCAAAAACCTGAAATCAGCGTGCCAATGGCGACAATGGCTGTTGAGGCAAAATGCATGCGTTTGCTGACCCGTCCCCAACCAAACAGCATGATACCTAAGAACGACGCTTCTAAGAAAAAGGCGGTTAATACTTCATAAGCCAGTAGTGGGCCTAAGACGTTACCTGCTTTATCAGAGAAGACGGCCCAGTTGGTACCGAACTGGTAAGACATGACCACGCCCGATACTACGCCCAAGCCGAACACCACGGCAAATATTTTCACCCACTGCTTATAAACTTCAGCGTAAATAGGCTTACCCGTTCTTAACCAACGGAATTCAAGCACCGTGAGCCAACTGGCAAGACCGATAGAAAAAGCGGGAAAGACAATATGAAATGAGATCACAAAAGCGAATTGGATACGCGCTAGCATCAGCGCATCAAGCTGGTCAATCATAAACGTAGCGAACATAAACGGTTACCCTTATCTGTTAGCTGAATAGCGCTGGCTTCCATAAAACGCTTAATGAACTGTCCGTAATGACTCACAAAGGTAGGTGACCGTCGTTACGGACAATAGCTTAGTGTTAAATAGCCAGCAACATTGGAGATAAAGTGCGGCTACGCTAACAACTGTTTAGCTGGATTGAATAACTTATATCCTTATAAATTAATATATTATTGTCATTACTATAAGCGTATTATGCGCCTCCCTTGATACGCAAGCAAGCCGCTCAACGGCTCAGTCACATATCTGGTCGTGACTTAAATAGGCTAAAAGCCCCTCAGAAGCTTGAATTAATAGTAGGAAAAACTGACCTTTTATTCAATGGGTATTGGAGTGCTTTAACGGGATTACAACGTAACGGCTAAGCGTCGCTTGTGAACCGTTTTAGTAACGGCTTTTACTTAGTGAGCCGATCAGCCCGCTTTTTCCCCTTTTTAGTGTGTAACCCAATTAGTATGTGACCCAAGCGCACCTTACTCCTGTAATTGCTGATGTAAAATTCGACGTAAGGTCAAAATCGTTTGTGGATTGGTTTGAATACTGTGACCACCGTTAATAACCGTCTCAGAGGCAGCTCCGTCAAGATGGGCGCTAGTATAAGGGACGATACCATCTGATAACCGTTCCGTCAGCGCTTGGCTAATATTCTCATCAACCGTCACAGCAGCGATCAGGGGTTCAGCGGGAATTTTTGCTGTGTCTGAGGTGTCGCTTGTATTGGTAGTCTCTTTTTTATCTTCTTCTGTGGCTTGCGATAAGTCAATTTTTGCACCACTAGGCTGTAGTTGGGCCAGTCCTTTAGTGATATCAGCATCGTTATTGGCGATAATCGAATGATAGGTAATGCGTTCATTGATGGTGATGTCTTTCGTCAACTGTATAAAAGAAGACTTGTCGCTTAGTTGGCTGGCGCCATTTTGTAAGTATAGCGCCCCCAATGGGTTTTGCGCCAAATCGCCTTGTGTGGCAATCGTTGCTAAGTTATCAGTGACCGTCTTAACCAAGCCGACTGGCAAGTACACAATGCGGCGCAGTGCGCGTGTGAACCAGCGGTCTGCATAGTCAGTGCCACGAAAAGGGGCAGACAAAAAGACAGCTGTATCTACTTGCGGTAGCGCTTTTAATTCGAAACGCTCTTTTAGCTGTTCTTCGGCAAACGTTTCTTTGAGCGCGTTCCGAATCCTACGTTTTTCACTACTAGAAAATAGGGGTTGATCATCGAGCTTATCGAAGTCCTCGACCAAGTTGTCATCGGACAGCATCATACGAGCAATAATAGCGCCCATACTGTGACTGACAATCACACTGTTTTTGCTAGCGCGGTTTTGTCCGTTGGGGTCAGTTTGCTGGTAAGTGCTGTTAATCAAGCGTTGAATTTGATAACGGTTTTCTAAAATAGGTAAATTGGTTGGATAAAATATTTGCCAGACTTGATAGTTCTCCCGCAATTTATCATCATTAAGAATATCGTTGGTCAAATTGACCCAAGTTGCGGGACTAGAGGCCAAGCCATGCAGCATAATAATGACGCGCTTATTGGGGTCATAGGGTTCAAGCATAAACAATTTGGGCAGCCTTTCCTCTGGCTGGCGCGTGATTAAATTCAAATAGCCCACGCCATCTAGCTGGTTCTCTGACAGCCATAAACCGTAACCTGCAGAAAAGTTAGCGGCTAGTGGGTAGTCATTATTCAGGATGCGCACACTTTCACTTTGATAGGGGTTATACAGATGGATATCGAGTTGACGACTGCTCAGGACATCCAGCACACTATCGCCGCTTGGTTGAATAAGACCAGTCAACAGCAAGTGCCCAGTAGGATAGATGCGTGAACTTGGCTTGCTCTCATCTGTGCTGGCGTTGTTTTTTTCACTGTTTAATCGACCTGACAATGACGATATCAATAACTGGCGGATGGTGGTGGTGTAGCGGTCGTCTAATGAGGCGACCAAACTGAGCCCTAAGCCTGGTCGTTTACTGATGGAATTAAGCCCAGAGAGACGCAGCTCGTAAGTCGATACCAAATCTGCCAACGCAGAGATTTGCTTACGTGCATTTTGCAGGTAGTTGTTTTCGTTTGGCAAATAAATACCGAGGTCATAATCGTCGACTTGTACCTTCATGACTTTGACTTGGTCGGTCGGCTGGCCTTTTTGCGGTGAACGATTGGCAATAGCCGCTTGATTATTATCGTCAACGCTGGCGGCTGTGGTGGGTAGATATTCTACTTTTGTGCCACCCATTAATTTATTGGATCCATTGGTTGATCTATAAAGCTGGGTAATAATGTCATTGCTGGCGGCATTATAAACATCTTGGGTTTGAATATCGTTATCGGTTGGGATGCGGTTTTGCGCGTGAGAGTCGCTATGGTGCTGGTCAGCTCCTTCAAAATCATGGTTCAAGCTGTCATAGAACAAATAGGTATAGCTGGATTTGACAGCATCAAACAACCGTTCTTGATAATTGGTTAAGCAACGACTGGTGTTTTCTTGCTGCGTTTTAGCCGCGCTGTCACTTAGTGGTGCATTGGCGTAATAAGGGTCAATTGGGGGACGGGCAAGCGCATTACGGCAGTTTTCCGAATCAGCAAGCTGGCGGGCTTTTGTATAATGCAATTCTGCAAAAATCGCGAGTGCAGGTCGATAGTGTTTATTCAGCATACTGTCCGTGAGCTGAGTCAAGCATAAGTCAAATTGCTGCATACAGGCTTGCTCATTGAGGCCTGCTGATAGCAGTGCTGATGCTGTATCGCTGCTAAGCTTATTCTCCGTGACGATGTTGCCGCGCTGGGCACTAATGGTCTTCGCAGAAGCCTGTTTATTGACTGAGACGGTACTACACGCAGTCAGTAACGCTGTCGCTACTATCAACGCGACTAAAAGGATAGACGGGGTTTTTTGATGAGTGGGCGTTACCACATGTTTGATAGAGCTAGCGAAGGTCATAGGTCAGTCCAGTAAACGGTAGTCATGATGGTATGATTCATTAAATGAGCAAGGACAAGAATGAGTGTAGCGTAACTTTCAATATTAGACTATGTTATTTAACTGAGTCGACGAAGCGTTGTTATCCAGCAGCTTTTAACCATCTTGTAGCAGATACCAAAAAGCGCCGCCTTTTTATATTGAGATGTGATCAACATAAAACGACGGCGCTCACCTTTACGTTTGAACTATCTACCACTCACTATTATTAATAAGTAAGCATTAGACAGTGGGTTTGACGTTGATGTTAGGAGCGGGTATATCCCAAATATAGAATTTGCCCTCTTCGATGAGTTTGATTTGCTGACGAATAGTGTCATTGTTTGGATTTTTTTCTTCAAGGCGACGCAGGCGCTCTAGTGCGTTATCGCGACGATCACTTAACAAATCTGATTGGGCCAAGCTTTGCTCGGCTTCTGTGTAGCCTAGAGATACCGCACGATCTAAGTACTTTTGACCTTCTTTAAAGCCGCCGCCTTCTGATAACATCATGCCATATAAAAAGTTGGCTTCAGCACTATCGGGTTGAATTTTGATGGCGCGGTCAACATACTTTCCGCCGCGTACCGTATAGTCTGAACCCAAATCTAGGTTACGTCCCATGCCATTAAGCTTGGCGGCACGAAGTAACACGTCATAAGAGGCGTTTGGCGACTGCGCATAAGGTTCAATCCACTCCGCCAACACTTTGATTTTTTCACGTGTGTAGTGCCGCTGAGAGCGGTTAGGGAAGTTTGGTGGATAGTGGCGGGCATTAGGGGACACATCTTTGATGAAATCATCAAGAAGGCTCACATCCAGCTTATCGGTGCCAAGACCTTTTTGCTGCGGGATCAGTACCGTTGGCACAAAGCTCACGTCCGACAGTTGCACTTGCGGCGTTGGGATATTTGTAAGCTGTCCGCTGCGCAAATCAATGCCAGCCGCCGTCATTGGACCGGGTTCATAGACACGAGTCGTCCCTGTCAATTCAGGGGTCGCGACAGTGGGTGCAACTGCCTGTGGCTGCGCCGTACTCATAGAGGCACGGGTCGGCTGACCACTACTTTGTGGCGCAGTGCTTTGTTGAGGGTTGGCGATTGCGGCATTAACTTGTGAGTTTGATTGTGACATTGCTGGCGTGTTTGTTTGCCCCGTACTAACAGCAGTGTTAGGTTGAGCGAGGCGAATCACCCGCTTGCTTGAGTCTATGGCACTCGGGACAGATGTCGCTGTAGTATCAACTTCAGCAGCATTGACAGGCGTTGATAGTAGCATGGCACACGCTGTCGTAAGTGCTGTCAGAGTTGCCAGCTTAGGCGCCTTAGTAGACAAGCTGCTAGAGCGTATCGATTGGGTAGTGGCTTTCATAAAAATCGTTACCTTATTTAATCGTTATTTAGTAATTGACGGGTAATGCGGTGATGTCTATGGTGCAAAATCGTACAAATTTTTAATACCCTAGCAAATTAAGCTTAATGCCATCAGTAGTAGGATTGTTAATAGGAAACCTTAAGCGAAGTTATGAGTCTCAACAGTATGAGTAACACAGCTAACATAATGGCTATAATAAAACTCACTACTGCAAAATCAGCCATTATAAATGGTAAGCGGTGGCCTTCATGCGGTTGGCCATCCAGCGCATGGTCTGACGGACAGGTGGTGACAATGCAGCACCGCCACTTGCAAGTGCCAGCTCACGATGATGCAACTCTTCGACATCCATTTGCGCCAGTATTTCTTTTGAGCGTTGATCGTGTTCAGGTAGCTGTTTGATGTGATCTTGCAAATGCTCGCTGACCTGGGCTTCTGTCTCTGCGACGAAACCCAAACTAAACTCATTAGAGATAGCACCCGCTACCGCACCCAGGCCAAAGGACATGCCATACCATAAAGGCGTAAAGACACTGGCGTGGCTGCCAAGCTCATCTAAACGCGTCTCACACCACACCAAATGATCGACCTCTTCTTTGGCGGACTGTTGCATGGCTTGCTTAACGCCATTGTCCTTGGCAGCAAATGCCTGCCCATGATAGAGGCCTTGCGCACATACTTCGCCAGTGTGATTGATCCGCATCAAACCTGCGACATGACGTGCCTGCGTAATGGTAAGCTCAGGAATCTCGTCACTAGTCACGGGAAGGGGGCGAGTGCTGGGGTTTGAATGTGGCACGACAGCTCGTAATGCCTTATCGACCCCAAGCAACAATTGGTCGATTTTGGATAAAGGACGCAGGGCCATAATTCACTCCTGATGGGGTTGAGTACGCTTAATAAAATAAGGATAGAGACTACTGCAAAGCAATTATTGTCATTGCCTCACACACATTACTATAGCAAATAATCTAAATTATCAGCACCAATATTCGTGGCTCAATGGCGCACTTTTAGCTATTTAAACTATGGAACGATGTCGTCATGCGTTTGCATAACGGCATTTTTAACATGTTTATGGAGCTTGGTATATAAAAAAGCGCCAAAGGCGAGATTAAGCACGCCTGTGACTAAAAATAGCTGCGGTAGGGTTAACCCTAACGTATTTAGCACAACAATGGCAAAAATCGCTGAGGTGACCATAAATATCGCATTGAAAATGTTATTGGCACCAACGATACGGGCGCGATGGCTCCTAGGCGCATACGCCTGCATAGAGGCATACAAAGGCACAATGTACAAACCGCCACTAAATCCTAAAAAGAACAAGTCAGCAAAAACACGCCAGCTACTATTCATCGCAAACAGCTCACCGACTCCGAGTAGTGTGGCGTTACTCACGTCAATGTTGAGACCTGATAGGGAAAAATACAAATCAATCGCAAAGATGCTCAATCCGGCAATACCAAAAGGTAGTAGACGTAGGCTGACTTGGTTTTTGGTCAATGATTTACACAACAAAGAGCCAATTGATACGCCAACAGAAAATAAGGTCAGTAGAAAAATAACCACTGATTCATCACCATGTAAGATGACTTTGCTAAATTCAGGCGTTTGCGTCAAAAACGTCGCGCCATAAAACCAAAACCAGCTATTGCCAAGGATGACAAAGAATAAAAAAGGCAGAGAGTACAAGTAGCGTATGGTAGTGAGACTGGTGGTGATGATATTCCAGTTGATTTTTAGGTGAGGCTGCACCGCTGGCATCATAGGAATGTAACGCGCCGCTAAATAGCCCAAAACCGCGATGATCAACACAGTCGCACTGATCCAATATAATGATTGCGACAACTGGGTTAAAACACCCGCGATGATCATCCCGAGGAGGATGGCGAGGGAGGTGCCCATTTGAAACAAACCATTCGCTCCAACCAGCTCGTCTTCTTTCATGGCTTGCGGCAAGTAAGCATATTTTATTGGACCAAAAAAGGTCGAGTGCGTACCCATTAAAAACAGTGCTACAAATAGTAGTCCATACCATTCAAAGACGAAGCCAACCGCGGCGATTGCCATAATGATTAGTTCAAGCAACTTGATAAATTGCGTTAGCTTCGACTTTTCAAACTTATCAGCAATTTGACCTGCTAATGCCGAAAACAAAAAATAGGGCAATATGAACAACATCGCAGCTAAGTTGTTTAAAATGCTAACTTCCATACCCAGCTGACTGGCAGCAGTGTAAGTCAACACCAAAATGAGTGCTTGCTTAAAAACGTTGTCATTAAACGCACCCAAAAACTGGGTAAAAAACATGGCACTAAAACGGCGGTGCTTAAATAACTGAAACTGGTTGGCCATGAAAATTCCTACAGATGAGTGGCGGCTGGTAGCGTAAAGAAGAGCGCCTAGTACGGCTGTTAAGGTAAAGTGAATTATCAACAGTATCAAAAACTTATCGAAATATACCGTAGGTTTTATCACTGTTAAGCCGTATAATAGCAAGGCTTAGGTAAAAATACATGCGGCCGATGCTATGATTTCATAATTAACTAAGTTATGATTTGTAAATTTTAAGTGGTTGCGTCATAAGGTCTGTGCGGTGGCGAAGGGCTGCTATCACTCAAGTCTGGCAGTCTGCGCGCCTCTAAATAGAGCGCGAAAATCTGTGCTACTGATGCCCTTATCCAAGCAACGTTACGCCCCATAAAGTCACAACCCATAATTTTAGTCAACTGCTATAAGTTTATTCACCGGTAAGACTTGGCGATAGCTATCGTCCATGTATTGTGCCGCGTGAGGTGATAGGACATCAACATGAAAAACCAGCCTTCAACTCTAGCGAGCAACATATCGGTTCAGCAGCGCAATACTAATAGCGTACAGAGTGAAAGCCACACTCGTACTACCGCCCCGCGCACTCATTTTACCCGCTCAGCGCTTTTTACGGCTTTAGCCACCAGCTTAGTAGGTTTTGGCATTGCCCCCGCGGCGTTGGCTGATACTACTAACAGTGGCAATACTCCTGATCAATCTATGACAAATCAGGTAGCGCCTAATCAAATAGTAGCTAACCCATCAACCTCGCTTATGGATGATGATACCCAGCTTGATAGGGCGCTGGACGCACTCCACCTAAAAAAAGCAGTAGAGCAAGGCATTATTGAGCAGTCCGTATTGGATGACTATAGTGAACAAAGCCTAGGGATTAAAAAATCAGACACGCCATCTCAGAACCTAGCGCCGTCTCAAGCAAATGCCAAAGATGAATTTGATACCAGTGAAGATATCAATAGTCCAAATAGTGCTCAGCTGAATTTTCCTAGTAGTATCAATGAGGATTTGTCACAACAAGCGGCAGCGGTTCAGCAGCAGGGCTATCAGATGATGACGCCCGAGCAGATTGATCGTGAGCTGGCTGCCATGGATCTACAGAATGCTCAAGATATCAATAACATCGGTAATGTACCTAACGATAGCGATTTTGATACGCCTATCGCGACGCTAAATGATGCGACGCCGCCAATTGGCTTGGATGTGGAGCTAGACGCCACCAATCTGCCTGCTCCTAGCAATCTTGATACCTTAGGTAGGAATGAGACAGACGCCGAAACTGCTGAGATTATGTCGCGCCCGATTAATGTGAGCGACGCTGTCAGTAGTGGCCGTGTGGATGACGCAGGTGACAACAGTGGTGAGATGGTAGCGAATGCCAGTACTGAGGACGATACGCCGTCAGACGTCATCAATCCTGATGATTATTTGCCCGATTATCAAACCGAAACTCAGGCCGTCAATCAAAGCCTCGAACAAGCGAGTAAGCCGAAGCCACTCGCTCGTAATAGTAGTAATATCGTCAAACGCCTCTATAACCGCTTGTTTAATGGGGGTGCGATGGCGCTGCCGCACGTAGAAACCACGGTTTATTTACAGCAAGAGGCGTCTGCAGGAACGGTCAGTGGTCAGCCAAATTTAATTAAGGCAGATAATGACGTTCAGCCCATGAAAAACATTAAAGCGGCACTTGATGATACGACGGTTCAATCGGTCGTTGACTTTACGGCTGCTTTGCCGCGGTTACGTGAAACAGCGTTAGATGCTGCCAAAGCCGTGGGTTATTATGATGTGACGTTACGTCTACGCCAGCCTAATCGGGACACGATTGACGTCATTATTGAAGAGCTGGGCGAGCCTGTCCGTGTGGATAGCCGTATTGTTGACATTCGCGGTGAAGGCAGTGAGCAAGAAGAGTTTGTCACATTGGAAGAAACGTTACCGCCACAAGAAGGCGATATCTTTAATCACCGTGTCTACAAAAACAGTAAAGCTGCGCTTGAGTCACTGAGCAACACGTACGGTTATTTCGATGAATATTGGCTCAACAAATCCGTTGATATTATCTTGCCAGACAACACAGCGGATGTCTCTTTGGTCTATAACACCGGCGATCGCTATGAATTTGATGAGGTTGTCTTCTTTACTTATGACGAAGAAACAAACACACTGACTCAAGACCCTGATAAGCTGCCCGTTGAGCTATCGCTACTACAGCAGTTATTTGACTTTGAGCCAGGCGATCCTTTTTATCGTCCCGCTGTTACCAAGTTTAGCAATGATTTGTCCGCGACGCGTTACTTTAATACGGTCAACGTTGAGTCGATATTACCGCCAGATGAGCGCAGTGAAGCCAGTACATTGGATTTTGATAACGCCCCTGCCATAAGCAATAACGAGCTAGATGATGATATCAATAACGCTGGCGTGACAGACACGACTGGCAGTAACGAGGACGAAAGCTTAGCAGCAATCAATGATCGTCGTAACAGCAGACAAGACAGTACGAGTGACAATACCAATAGTGACGAGGTTGTTGCAGAAGGTGAAAGCAGTCTTGATACCAATAACACAGAGACAGTCAATGCCGCCGATATTGCCGCTATCGAGTTTGAGGCTGATGAAGAAACGCTTGATAAACTGCAAGCCATTAGACAAAAGGCAGAACGCTTAAGCAACTTGCCAAATGATCGGGTATTGGATGAAAAAGACCAAGAGGCGGATAATCTTTTAGGCAAAATTAGCGACTCAATCAGTAACATCGCTCAAAAAATATTCCCCGACGAAGAAAGTATCCTTGCTGATGAAAACTTTGTACCACCAACGCTGGCAGGACGTAAAACCCCGCAAGAAGTAGCAGAGAGCAAAAAAGTACCGCTGTATGTCTTTGTATCGTCCAGTAAGCCACGTGATGCCCAAGTTGGTCTTGGTTATGGTACAGATACGGGTGTACGAGCCACTGCGAAGATAGATTATAATCTGCTCAATCGTCAAGGTTATCAAGCAGGGGCAGAAACCGAAGTCTCAAGAATTACTAAAAATGTCACCGTCTACGCCAGTCGTCCTTGGAAGCATCCGCTTAATGATACATTAGAAGGGCGTCTGACCTATGAAGAAGAAGTGATCGATCAAGGCGAAGGTAACTTTGATTTGTCTACCAGTACCTTAAAAGCAGCCTTGGCACGTAATATACGCCGTGAAAGTGGTTGGAATCGCAGCTACTCTGTACGTTATCGTTTGGATGAACTGGAAACGGGCGTCGATGAGACGGAGTTAGATGATTTGCCTATACGCTTTACCTCCTCCAAGCCCAAACAGCAAGCGCTGCTATTTGGTTACGGTATAAATAAAACCGATGTGGATAGTGCGACTAACCCCACTCGCGGGATACGTCAGTACTATGCCATTGAAGCCGGTGCCGATAAGGCTCTTAGCGACACTGACTTGGCAATCGTTCGCGCGGGTGTGAGTGGTATTTATAGCTTTGGTGAGGACAAAAAACATCAAGTATTGGGCAGTGTGAATGCAGGTTACATTTGGGCCGATGATTTTTATGACGTGCCTTACAAGTTGCGTTTCTTTGCAGGCGGGGATCAAAGTATCCGCGGTTATGACTATGAAAGCTTATCACCACTAGATAAAGGGTATCTCACTGGTGGGCAGGTCCTCGCCGTTGGTAGTGCCGAGTACAACTATGAATTTAGACCGGGTTTTCGCGGGGCATTCTTCACCGATGTGGGCAATGCTTACGACAAAGATTTCGAAACTGAAACAAAAGTTGGCGTTGGCGTTGGTGTTCGCTGGGCATCGCCTGTCGGTGTCGTGCGAGTCGATGTGGCTGCTGGTGTGACAGAAGACAGTATTCCCGTTAGACTACATTTCTTTATTGGTTCGCCTTTGTAGTTCTTTAATTCAGTCGTGTAGTTTGTTTTGTTTATTATCTATCGTGCCGATTGCTGGTCATCATTCTTTAACGTAGTTGAGTGTCATGCTGACAAAAAATACCCCGCCTAATAACGCACCAGATGAAGATCCAGCACAGCGCGACGCTCGTGCAGTCAGACGTTGGTATCCTTTGTCGTTTTTACTCAAGCTGCTAGTACTGGTCACAATCGTACTGGCGATTATGTTTGCCGTGTTCTTCTATGCGATGGGTACAGAGTCCGGTACTAAATTTATATTAGAGAAAATCAGTGCTGAGACGGGTATTGAGTTTAAATATGGCCGCGGTAACTTACGTGATGGTATTTGGGTTACCGACATTGATATTAAGGCGACCGAAGATCTTGAGGTATTGGTTGATAAAGCCTATGTCAAAGTAGGCTGGCGCGCTATCTTTGCCAAAGAAGTACATTTGCGTGATGCTGACATACAAACCATTGAAATCCTCAATACCAAGCCACCAACGGGTGAGCCGTACGATTATAGAACCTTGCAATTGCCAGTCAACCTGCGTTTTGACCAGGCTAAGATTAAAAAAATTATTTATAAGCAAGTGACTAAAGAGGCGATCGTTGTCCATGATATTGCTGCTCGTGACTTGACGTGGGTCGGTAGTACCGTGACGGTGGGTCGTGGCGATTTACAGTATGCCGATATCGTCAAAATCAATGCCTTACAAGGCGAGATTGATTTACAAGGTGATTATCCACTGGACTTGAGCGCAATTGCCGAGGTCAGTGCGCTAGAAAAAGCCTACATTGACCCGCTAAATATCACCGCAACAGGAACATTAAAACGCACAGTCGGTAAAGTGCGTAGTCGCTACAATGACAGCGATGTCAGCGGTGAGTTCGTCGTGCAAGGGTTGAGTGATGACTCGCCGTTTCAGGCCAAATTGCAATGGGATGATATTTTGATTCCTTATGCCGACAGTCAAAATATCCATCTAAAGAGCGGTACTGCGACGGCAGCAGGGGTGATCTCTGAGATACGTCTGCGTATCAACACCGAACTGACCGCCAAGGATAATATTCCATCCGGTCATTATCAAGGTCGCGGTATCATTGCAAACAGTCAGTTACGCGTCGATCGTTTAGAGGCAGAGGTTCCCGCTGGAAACTTGATACTGCAGGGGATTTTAGACTGGAACAATAGCTTTGATGCAAAGGTACGAGCGACTGGTAGTAATTTTGATATTCGCCGCGCTATTCCTGATCAGTACGCGGATTTTAAAGCGTACGCCCCGCAAAAACTCAATGGCAGACTGTCTGTTCATTATCAGCAACAAAACAGCGCTGGTAACATAGAGATGGATGTAGCCTTACGTCAACGTGATGGCGAACAGGTTAATGCCAATATTGTTCGTGGTAAAACATCAGCGAAATCTACGCAGGTGGCACCTTGGTACATTGATGCGAGATGGCAAAACCTTGTCCGCCAAAATGTGCCGAATGTTGGCAATATTGACAGTCCGCGCGGACAAGCGGAGGTCATCGTTCGTGGTTCACGGCTATCTGTCGATGCCAATGCGGTTATTAATGAGCTTAACGCGGCACCCAAAGGTAACTATGACGTACGCGTGCGTAAAAACGGTGACACCATCGATATTAATCGCCTAGATTACGAAGGAATCGTCGGGAACTTGACGGGAACTGGGCAGATTCAACTGGCGAATAAACAGCGGCCGCTGACTTGGCAAATTGACGCTCGTACCGATGGCTTACTTCCCAAACAATATCGCAGTGACTTACCGCTTGAGCGTTTAACGGGAAGGGTCAGCGCTCGTGGTCGTTTGCTAAACATTACCAAGAATGGGGTGAGCGGTCAGCGTCATATTGTTACTTTGAGTGAAACGGATTTGCAGGCGCAACTTGATGACACGCAAGATAGCCGCACGATCGGTATTACTGGTAGCGGTGATGCCAGCGTCAACATGATTGGTGGTGAGCTGTCTGTGTTTGACGCGCGTTTCGATGGTCAGATTGATACAGCGGAGGTGCCAAAAGGACAGCTTTCGATCGATGCCGCTGGTACGCCAAAGCTTATCAGTATTCGTAAATTTAATTACAACGGTGAGGCTGGCGCAGTGAGTGCGAAGGGTGTCATCGATTTGCGTAAAAACATCGGTTGGCGTGTCGATGGTCGCTTTGAGACGTTTAATTTGGGTTATTTTTTACCCAATAACTCAGCGATTATCACAGGTGACCTACAGACCAGCGGTGAGTGGCAAACGCCGCCTAAAGACAGTACCAATACGGCAGGCAAGCTGCAACGTTTTTCGGTCAACTTCGATGGGGTGTTAGACGCGGAAGAACTACCAGCAGGTGAGTTAATTATTGATGCCAGTGGTGACGCTCAGCTGTTTCGTATCAACCGTTTTAGTCATGTAGGCGCGGCGGGCAGTATTAATGCCAAAGGAACCGTTGATGTGAGCCAAGGCATTGCTTGGGATATCAATGCCGTGATGGATCGTTTCAATGTAGGATATTTCCTAAAAGACACGCCAAGCCTTATCACTGGGACCATTAGTACGAATGGACGCTGGACTGACTCGCAGCAAGTTATTAATATTGAGCAGATTAACCTAAGTGGTAGGTTAAAAGGTCAACCGCTTAGCGCGAAAGGCAGTTTGGCGGCGAAACTGCGTTTGCCAAAAGACTTAGCAAGCTACTTTAAACGTCTCCAAACGCAAGATGCGCAGGCGCAGTATAAGCAAGTGAATGCCTTAATCGACAGTTTGAACGCTGACAATCTCGTGCTGCGTTGGGGTGATAATTATATAACAGCCAATGGCAATGCCAGACAATTACAAACCAAAATCAATATCACCAGTCTGGATCAACTCTCAGACAAACTGGCGGGTAAAGTAACGGGCGGCGCGACCTTAACGCAACCAGCCGGACAGGCATTACCAACCATTTATATCGATTTGGTCGGTGAGCGTATTGCGTTGCCAGGTTTTATTTTGCGACAGGGCCGTGTGCGCGGCAAACTGGTCAATTTGGCAAACAGTCCAAGTCAGCTCATCGTCACCGCTGAAGGCTTAGATGCGGCAGGGCAAAGTTTTGAAAGTGTGGAAGCCGTCTTTAATGGTACTGAACAGGCACATGTGGTCGATCTTAACGTTGCCAATGAGCAGCTCGATATTAGCGCACGGCTGAAAGGTGGCTTTAACCGAGACCAGCTTATTTGGTCGGGTGTGATTGGCAAGGGCCGTATTGAATCCCAGTACGCGACCTTAAAACAGTTGCAGCCTGCGCAGTTGATTGTAAATTTACCTAATAACCAAAGTGGCAATAATAGTGACTTAAAGGTACAGCTGGCGGCACATTGTTGGCAGGCAACTGACCAATCCGGCAAGCTGTGCTTACGCGAAAACTTAATTGCGTCACCCGATAAAGGCGATATCAATATTGCCGTGCAAAATCTGGATACGTCATTGTTCTCGGTTTTTTTACCCAAAGACATCGATTGGCACGGCAAGATTAATGGTAAAGCTATTGTGGGCTGGCAAGCGGGACGTCCACCAACCATCAATATGACGTTATACTCGGATAATGGCAAAATTGGTTTGATCCAAGATGGCGATAGCGCGCCTGTGACCTTGCCGTATAAGCGTGTGTCACTCATTGCCATGTCAGTTCCTGAGGGTATCAAGCTGCGTACAGACATCAATACGGGTCGCGGTGCTCGTGGTTATGCTGAAGTGGTCGTTGATCCTTATAAGACCCCGAAGCCAATTTCAGGTGCGTTGGTGCTAAATGAGCTTAATCTAGCGATATTTAAGCCTTTCTTTCCAGGTATGCGAGTGCTAGAAGGTAATGTCACCATGGCAGGTGGACTGGGCGGGACATTAGACAAGCCGCAGTTCTACGGGAATGTGAAGCTCGTTGATGGCCGTATCGCGATGCTTGATCTACCAGTGAATTTAACCAATGTGAATACGGAAGCTAAAATTCGTGGTACACAGGCGACCATTGATGGAAGCTTTGACAGTGGTACAGGTACAGGCACACTGAAGGGCACCGTGAACTGGCAACAAAAGTTACAGGCCAAGCTTAGCGTGGTTGGTGAGCGCTTGGTGATCACGCAGCCGCCATTATTAGTCGCGGAGATTAATCCTGATATCGATATCATCATACGTCCAACTGACCGTTACGTCAGTATCAAAGGCGCCGTGAGTGTGCCTTCAGCAACCATTCGTCCACCAGAAGCCAGTGAAGATATTATCACGCAAACTGAAGATGCAGTCGTGCTTGATCGTCGTCTGATTGGTAATATTGATGAGGTATTGGCGGTCTCAAAACCTTGGTCCATCAATGCAGACATTGGTGTCGACTTGGGTGACAACATAAACTTCCGTGGTTTTGGGGCAGTGATTCCGTTAGCAGGAGCGATTAATGTTACTCAAAATGGAACGGGTGTCATGCGGGCGAAAGGGGTGGTACAGGTATCACGTCGCACCAATATCAACGCCTTTGGTCAGAATCTAGAGCTTAACTACGGGCAAGTACGCTTCAACGGCGATGTCATGAAGCCTAACTTGAGTATTGAAGCGGTTAAAACGATCGATGGCAAAACCGTAGGCGTGCGTGTCAAGGGCAGTACCGAAAATCCAAATATCACGGTCTTTAATAATGCAGGCCTGACTCAACAGCAAGCCATGAATGCGCTAGTTACAGGGCGAATCAATAACAGAAGCGCCACACAAATTAGTGAGCAGGGCTTTAAGTCGCAGGTCACCAATAACTTAGCGGCAGCTGGACTGAGCTTTGGTCTGAGTGGCACGCGCAATCTAACCAATCAAATCGGTCAAGCTTTTGGCTTTCAGAGTTTAACGGTGGATGCCTCAGGGGGTAGCGAAGATACCAATGTCAATGTCACAGGTTACGTGAGTCCTGACTTATATATTCGCTATGGCGTGGGCGTTTTTAACGCGCAGAACAGCCTCTCTATTCGCTATCAGCTGACACGCCGCATCTACATTGAAGCCACGTCAGCGGCAGAAAACGCAGTGGATGTGGTCTATAGTTGGCAGTTTTAAAAGATATACCTAGATATTGACGACACCTAGAATTGAGAGATTAAATGCGCCGCTCATAACTGGTTTCCAATAAAAAAACGCCTTTTAATGAAGGCGTTTTTTTATAAGAGTGCTGACGTTATTTTCTACTTATTTAGTCAAAATCAAGCGATTATTACGTGTTAAACGTAGACGATACTCTTCACCTTCATGTTCAATACGCACTTCTTTGGTGAGTGCAAACAGATGCTGCGATTGTAAGGTAGGTAAGCGGTTTTCACGGCAATTTAAATAACGAGAGATGACCATGCTCATGGTAAATTCCTTTTGATAAAAAGTGGCTGAGTGAAGGAGCAATAGAATGACTGCCTTTTAACGATAATAATTATCATTTACATTTAAAGATTTTGCAAGCTAATTAATAAAATAAATTGCAGTCATTGTGTAAACTTATCTAAAGCAAGCCTGATACCGCCCTTATAAGTCATATTTTTTATCACAATAATGGATAAACCATACGTTAACGTGAATTTAGTAGCTCTTTTCACCTTATAAAGTGAGAAGACAGCAACGTCATAAAAATAGCAATAAAGGATCTTCCTATGCCAAGCCCATCAAACCATTCAACCATCTGTGAGAAGGCGACTGTCGTCAACGTCGCGGTGGCAGTTATTCACTATAAAGACCAGTATTTGCTTGGATTTAGAAACGCTGCGCAACATCAGGGTAATCGTTATGAGTTCGTAGGCGGTAAAATAGAGGCGAGTGAAGATGCAAAGCAAGCAGTTATCCGAGAAGTCGCTGAAGAGACAGGGTTTGCCATTCATGAGAACACGATCGTGAAACTTGGTCGCCTACATCATGACTATGGCGATAAGCAAGTGAGCTTACAAGTTTATAAGATTGAGCTAACAGCGCCGCAGTATGAGCAGCACAAGCACTGTCAATACGGGCTAGAAAAGCAGGCGCTGACGTGGGTAACTAAAGCGGATTTATTGGCCGAGAAATATGACTTGCCAGCTGCCAACAAGACGATGCTTGAATGGCTAAAATTGCCAGAAAATATAACGATTACTTATCCACTGTCACATTTTGATGACCATTCTGACCCAGCGGTAGCGTGGCTGCAATGTCATCAAGAAAAACTAACAGTCGCAGCATGGGTGTATGTGCGAACAAAAGAAGCGGGCACAGAGAAGCTTATTGCGCAGTTAACGCGGGCGCGTCCAGATATCCATGTGATTGTCCCTCATCACGCCGATAGCCAGTTTTTAGGCACTGATACTCACGTTGTTGCTCATCATTTAACCCATACGGCATTGATGCAATGGTTTAATGATGCTCAGGAGGCTGCGATGCCTGACCAAGGAATCTCAAGCTCTCATCCATTAATCGTCAGTTGCCATGATGCCGACAGCATTACAGCAGCTAATAAACTTGCTAGAGCTCGATTGCAGCAACAATTACCTCCAGTAGTTGGGGCTTTCTTATCACCTGTGTTAGCTACCCAAACCCATCCAGATGCTGTCTCACTTGGTTGGGAGACATGGTCCGCATTGGCACAATTGTCTGATATACCGATTATCGGTTTGGGCGGATTATCACCGACACTAATTGATCAAGCAATCTCATACGGCGGGGTTAGTGTGGCTGGTATTCGTCAGTTTCTTTCATCACAAAAACCTAAAGCGTAACGGCTGGTAGACATAACCACGCTAGCCGCGACAGTGCGATGGGGTATTGAAACTCAGCAAAGCAAATAACTGATTTTGAACATATTTATCCGATGAGTAACTATGTGTTTGTTGGACACCATAAGCACATAATTACTTACAAACCGTTGCGTTTCCCTACATTGCAACACTGTTTTAATAGTCAATCTCCCCTTAATATATACTACCTAATTTAAAGAGAATTGACTCTAATTATGATAAGCAGTTTGCTTATCAAATGCCAATCTTAACCTTTCTAATCTAATAATATTTAAGTTTTGCCGCACAAGCTCACACAGTCAATGCGTTTTGTCAGTAAATAACGCCCATAGATTGGATCAAACGAGTGTGATAAGTAAAGAATTTTAACAGTCACTATTAATATGGTACCCCTATGAAAACCAATAAGTTACCTCAATCAGTATGGTCTGATTCACAGGAAGCTGGTTCTCAGTCTCAGCAGAATAGCCAGTCGAATCGTTATTGCTTAAATGGTAGTAATGGGCGACAGACAAGCTATGCCAGCAACGATGCTAGCTATAACCATGATGTTCCGAATGATAACGACTTAAAACAGGCTGCAAAAAACACCTCCATGCAAGACAGTAATTTTGGCTATAAAAGTGCAAACACTAGCACGTTAAAAACCAAAGAGTCTGGTATGCTTGACAGCACCACTATAAAAAATAAAGGGTCAAGATCCAGCGTCAGCGTTAGTGAAAGCACGGATATTGCTAATGGCTATTACTCTGAGGGCTATAAGCAGGCCACAAAGCTGGCCGAAAAAGAACCCATGCTGTCAGGGTTTTTAGAGGATCATGCAGAGGTGTTACCAAAAAAACTAGAACGAAAAGGAGGACCGGGGCAAAGTATCAGTGCCTCATCAACCGCAACTCACACCTCGTATCAAGACATACCGGAGCGTATATTTATGAATGGACTGATCAAGCACACAGGTATTGCCTTAGCTATTATCATACCGCTAGCAGCATTTTCAGCTTACGCTGCAACGCCGCCGGTTAACACTAGTGATAGTGTGGCGGCTGACGCAACGACTGAGAAAACCACGACAGAAATGCTGTCTATTAAGCCGAGTGCCATCATTCATAAGTCGGCCAGTACACCGACCACTGTGGATCATGTCGATCTCAATAAATACACTGGGACATGGTATGAGATAGGACGCTTGCCCATGTATTTTCAGCGTAACTGTGCTGGTGATGTGACCGCCAACTACACTGAAAAGACAGATGGTTCAGGTATTATAGTCACTAATAAGTGTGTGGATAAAGACGGTTCTAGCATCGTTGCTGAAGGTTTAGCTAAGCCAGTTGATGAATCAGGAAGCAAGCTAAAAGTCACGTTTTTACCTTCTTGGCTACGCTGGTTGCCAGTCGGCCGTGCCGATTATTGGGTGCTAGCACGCGACGCTGACTACAAAACGGCTTTGGTAGGGACACCTGATAAAGAATATCTCTGGTTATTAGCGCGCTCACCAAATGTGACTCAGGAAACCTATGCTAAGTATCGGCAGATTGCCCAACAACAAGGCTATGACTTAAAAGAGTTTAAGTTGACACCGCAAACCAATCAAACGGTGAATCTGGTGCCATAATTGTCTATACCTGCTTAACTGATACGTTAAAGGATGGGCAGCTCTTGATGTCATATCCAAGACTTAAGACAATAAAAATAAAGGTAGCTCAATTGGCTGCCTTTATTTTTATAATAACCAATATAGGCTAATAAAATACCTTATCGACCCTAGCAGATCGGTTATCACTGGCAAAATAAGGCGTTTTAGGCTAAAATCTAGGCAATCTATCTACTCTACACTTTATCACTGACACTAATAGTGTGTGGTTTCCATACTAGAGTAACTGCGCATCACCTATCTACTCTATATTTTTTAAACTTTACTGATCATACATTACCGACCATAAGGATGTTTCTCGTGAGCAACGCTGATACCTTACGCCAACTACATCAAGACCACTTAGGCCACTATAATAATCAAGAGCAACAAGCGATTGAGCTTATGGGGCTATTGAATAAGCTCTACAATGAGCAAGACGTACAAGTGACCTTGTTTGGTGACACGCTAAATACTACCTCAGTTGGTCAAATATTAGCATTACATCAAAAAGTAGCGCTACGTAATCAAGAAGCCCAATCTATCGACATCGCTGCTACTTTAGCGATGGTTAAAACGCTGGCAGAAAATGACAGTCTCCAGTCTGCACAGGTTGATGTTGGACAGTTGATTGCCAATGACACCAGCTTACAAGCGGCCCTTCAAGCGGTTAACATCAGTGAAAGTACGGTGAATCCTGCAACCGATGTTGTGCTATATGGTTTTGGCCGTATTGGTCGTATCTTAACGCGCCTATTATTGTCACAAGCGTCAAGTGCAAAAGGGCTACAGCTAAAAGCCATTGTGGTCCGTCCTGCTGCCGCTGGTGATTTGGCAAAACGTGCCTCATTATTAGAGCGTGACTCAATTCATGGTAGCTTCGCGGGTGCCGTGGTGGTAGATGAAGAAAACAACGGCTTGATTATCAATGGTCGCTTTGTCCAGGTTATCTATGCCAATGATCCAAGTAGCATTGACTATACCGTTTATGGCATCGACAATGCCTTGGTTATTGATAATACAGGCATCTGGAAAGACGAAGCGGGTCTTGGTAAGCACGTGCAGTCTACAGGTGTAAAAAAAGTGCTATTAACGGCGCCAGCTGGTGGCGATATCAAAAACGTCGTGTACGGTGTGAATAACGACACGGTTGGCGATGACACGATTGTGAGTGCAGCGAGCTGTACCACTAATGCTATCACCCCAACTTTAAAAGTATTGAACGATGAGTACGGTATCGAAAACGGTCACGTTGAAACGATTCATTCATTTACTAATGACCAAAACCTAATTGATAACTACCATAAAGCAGATCGTCGTGGTCGTAGTGCGGTCCTTAATATGGTGATCACCAGTACGGGCGCGGCAAAAGCAGTGGGCAAAGCGTTACCAGCCTTGAGTGGTAAACTCACTGGTAATGCCATTCGTGTACCTACTCCCAACGTCAGCTTAGCGATTTTGAACTTGAATCTTAAATCTGCTCCAGAAAGTGCAGAGGCGTTAAACAAGTTCATGCGTAAAGTGGCCAACAGCAGTACTTGGCAGACACAGATTGCTTATACGGATTCGACAGAAGCGGTATCGACTGATTTTGTCGGTGACACGCACGTCGGTATCGTTGATGCACAAGCAACGATCTTGACGGATAATCATGCCATTGTTTATATTTGGTATGACAACGAAGTAGGTTACAGCACTCAAGTATTACGTTTGGCGACACAAATGGCTGGAATTAGTTATACTCAGATTCCAGCATAAAATGCCAAATTTGGCAAAGTGGCAACCTCATAAAATACGGTAGTAAGCGTTAGGTTTGCGCAGATTTTACTTGAGGTTTCTGTCAGAAATTAAGCATAATTTGAAGTGTCATACCAAACACCCGATAGTCCGATTGGTTATCGGGTGTTATTGTCATAATGAATGCTAAGAGCAATGCCATTGCTTGCTGCGTTCACTAGGGCAGCACGATATAGTAACAACCTAAAAGACAGCCGTTGGCTGTACCAGTATATACACTGGATTGTAAATTAAGGAACGTAAGATGCGATTTATTGATGAAGCCGTCGTAACGGTAAAAGCAGGTGACGGTGGTAACGGAATCGCCAGTTTTCGCCGAGAAAAATATGTACCGCGTGGTGGTCCTGATGGCGGTGATGGTGGTAGTGGCGGCGACGTCTATGTCATCGCTGATGACAACACCAACACCTTAGTCGACTATCGCTATACCCGTCGCTATGACGCGATGCGCGGTGAAAACGGACACAGTAAAAACTGCTCAGGTAAAGGCTCTGACGATATTTATTTGCCAGTACCGATTGGTACCACTGTGGTCGACACTGAAACAGATGAGGTGCTGGGAGACTTAGTTGAAATTGGTCAGAAATTACTGATTGCCAAAGGCGGCGACGGTGGACTGGGTAATACGCATTTCAAAAGCTCTACGAACCAAGCCCCGCGCAAAGCCACGTCAGGTTTTGAAGGGGAGTTAAAAATTCTCAAGTTTGAGCTAAAAGTAGTGGCTGACGTGGGTTTGGTCGGTCTACCTAATGCGGGTAAATCTACTTTTATCCGTCAAGTCTCTGCTGCCAGACCGAAAGTTGCTGACTATCCGTTTACCACGCTAGTGCCAAACTTGGGTGTGGTGGATATTGGGCGTCATCGCTCCTTTGTCATGGCTGATATTCCTGGTCTTATTGAAGGCGCATCAGAAGGGGCTGGACTGGGCATTCGCTTTTTAAAGCACGTGGCTCGTACGCGCCGCCTGCTGCA
The DNA here is from genome assembly GCF_002366815.1 of Psychrobacter sp. UBA3068. NCBI lineage: Bacteria > Pseudomonadati > Pseudomonadota > Gammaproteobacteria > Moraxellales > Moraxellaceae > Psychrobacter > Psychrobacter sp. UBA3068. The sequence continues at coordinate 79,474 of NZ_DFBY01000032.1, forward strand.
CTTAGTCGATGTAAAACCAATTGACGGTAGTGATCCGGTAGAAAATGCTCGCGTTATCTTAAATGAGCTTGAGCGCTTCTCTCCTGAATTGGCCAATTTACCGCAAATTTTGGTGTTGAATAAAATTGATCAGGTCGATGACGAAGATTTGAATGAGCTTTGCACGCACATTGTGGCAGAGCTTGGTTGGACAGGTATGGTTTTCCGTACCGCAACCCTGACTGGTGAAGGCGTGGATGCGGTCAAATACCACTTAATGAATGAAATTGAGCGTGAGCGTGAGCGTGAAATAGAAGACCCGATCTTCGCTGAAGCGCAAAAAGAACGCTTTGAGCGTTTAGAAGCGGAAGTACGTGTAAATACAGAAGCACAGCGTGAAGCGTATCGCGCGGCTCGCAAAGCCCAGCGTGAAGGCTTGGATTTAGCCAATGATAGCGATCTTGATGATGACGATGAAGATGGTGTTGAGGTGGTTTATGTTCCTTAAGCGACCACGCTTGAGCTGATATACTAGAATTTTTTAATTATTCCCCGTAATCAATTCACATGAGAAACAGGAGTTTATATGGCAGGTGACATGGAAAAAACGACCGAAGAAGCAAGGTTTATTAAACAAACTCGCAACTTTGATATTCAGCGCGTTATTGTCAAGATTGGTTCATCGCTGTTAACCAATAACGGCCGAGGGCTAGATCGAACTGCCATATACGAGTGGGCAAAGCAGATCGCTAAGCTACATAAGCAAGGGGTCGAAGTACTGCTGGTATCATCAGGTGCAGTGGCTGAAGGTGTGGTACGCATGAACCTTGATGAACGCCCTAAAAAACTGGCAGCACTACAGGCTTGTGCTTCTATTGGTCAAATGGGTTTGATTGAAACATGGTGGTCAGCACTGATCCAACATGGTATCCAAAGCTCGCAGCTACTGCTGACACATGATGACTTGTCTAATCGTAGCCGTTATCTCAATACGACAGGCGCGCTCACACAATTACTAGAATGGCGCGTGCTACCCGTCATTAATGAAAATGATACCATTACCATTGATGAAATTAAATTTGGTGATAATGACACGTTAGGAGCGATGGCAGCAGCGATGGTTAATGCTGATTTGTACATTATCTTAACGGATCAAGAGGGCGTGTTCACTGATAACCCGCGTGACAATCCTGATGCCAAGATGATTCGTCAAGAGCGTGCAATGGCGGATTATTTGTTTGATATAGCAGGAGATGGCGGAAAGCTTGGACGCGGCGGTATGTTGACCAAAATCCGTGCAGGTCGTCTTGCTGCAATGGGTGGCTGTCCAACCGTGATCGTGAGCGGGGCTATTGACGATGTCATCACGCGCGTGGTGTCAGGTGAAGCGGTCGGTACGCTTTTGACGACCAACGATGAAGACAAAATTATTGCTCGTAAGCAGTGGCTGGCGGCGCATCTACGCATGTCAGGCAGCTTGGTGGTCGACGCTGGTGCAGCAAAGGCGTTGACTGAGCACAATAGAAGTCTGTTACCAGTCGGTGTGGTAGAGGTGCGTGGCGGCTTTGATGAAGGGGATGTTGTAGAGATTATTCATCAGGATACAGGCGAGCGTATCGCAGTTGGACAAGTGAATTTCTCGTCGCATGATGCGCGCCGAGTGGCTCGTGAGCGGACAGAACATTTTGATAAGATCTTTGGTAGTAACGAAGAGCGCGTCGTCATGGTGCACCGTGATAACTTGGCTTTGACAGTATAGTACGTGAATGGTTAAGCAGATTTTCCTGATTGAAATAGCTTATCTATCGTATAGGTAAGCTATTTTTATCCAGCATCACAGCAAATCATACTTATAAAGTCTAAAGCGTCGTATCAGTTAACGCTGTTAAGAACATTCAGATCAGACGTCACTATCTACACGTATAAGCGTTTTTTATTCCTTTATTCAACTTATTTTAACCAGCATAGTATCTATTAAGACGTATAAATACTGTGTTGTTTTGGAGATTTGTACATGAGTGCTTCAGATAATAGTGACTCAATTGGGCAAGAATTTGCGCCGTTAAAAAACGATAGATTGCTACGGGCACTACGCTTTGAGACGATCGATACCACGCCAGTCTGGATGATGCGTCAAGCAGGTCGTTATTTACCAGAATATAAGGCGACTCGCGCTGAGGCGGGTGACTTTATGAGCCTATGTAGAGACACAGACCGCGCCACTGAAGTGACGTTGCAGCCTCTGCGTCGTTACGATTTGGACGCCGCTATTTTATTCAGTGATATCTTGACCATCCCTGATGCCATGGGATTGGGTTTATATTTTGAGACGGGTGAAGGTCCTAAGTTTAAACATCCGATTCGTCAACAGGCTGATCTTGATAGACTGCCCGTGCTAGATGCTAATGACTCTCTTGATTATGTCATGCGTGCGGTGACGAGCATTCGTAAAGCGCTAAATGGTCAAGTACCATTATTTGGTTTTTCTGGTAGTCCATGGACACTAGCGACCTATATGATTGAGGGTGGTAGCTCAAAAGATTATCGTTATACCAAAGGTTTTTTATATAGCAATCCTGATTTTTTACATCAACTGTTAGATAAGTTGGCAACAGCTGTGATTGACTATTTAGATGCGCAAGTGGTCGCTGGTGCTCAAGTCTTACAAATATTTGATAGTTGGGGCGGGGCACTTGGTCATCGTCAATTTATTGATTTTTCTCACGCTTATAACAAGCGCATTGTCGCTGAGTTAAAGGTACGCCATCCACAAATACCTGTGGTGCTATTCACTAAGGGCGGCGGGTTATGGCTCGATGTTCAAGCGGACAGCGAAGCGGATGCTCTTGGCCTAGACTGGACGATGCCGATCGATCGTGCGCGGCAAGTATTGACTGAAAGTCAGCGCCAGTTGACCAAACAGCATAAAAAACTACAGAGTAGTAAAGCGATTCAAGGTAACTTGGATCCAGCAACCTTGTACGGATCACCTGCGTCTATCCGTAGTGAAGTGAATGCGATGCTTGATAGTGCGTATGCTAACGGTGAAAAAACAGGCTACATCGCAAACTTAGGTCATGGAATTACTCAGTGGGTCAACCCTGACCATGCTAAAGTGTTTATTGATGCGGTACATGACTATCAAATCTAAACACTCTAAAATGTAGAAGCGATCACTTTTTGGCTGATTAAGCTAAAAATTGACTTTTATAGCGATTTAGAATGTTTTTACTGAGTACAAGAAAAAAGGCTATCTTATGATTTCAGCAGCGATTGTTGGTGGTACAGGCTATACAGGTGTTGAGTTGATTCGTCTGTTGTCGGCGCATCCTAAAGTCTCGATTGATTTACTAACGTCGCGTAGCGAAGCGGGTACACGCGCTGATGAGATATTTCCAAGCTTACGTGGTATCTCAGATATCGTCTTTAGTGACTTAGGTGATAACACACTTGCTACGTTACAAAAGTGCGATGTGGTATTTTTTGCGACACCGCATGGCGTTGCCATGCAGCAAGCTGAAGCACTCACTCAAGCAGGCGTAAAAGTGATCGATTTGGCGGCTGACTTTCGTTTACAGTCACTGATCGATTTTGAGCAGTGGTATCAACAGTCGCATGCTTGTCCTGAGCTGCTAAAAACAGCCGTTTATGGATTACCTGAAGTCAATCGCGATAAGCTTGCCAGTGCTTTAGTCGTCGGCAATCCTGGCTGTTATCCGACCACGGCTATTTTGGGCTTAAAACCCATAATAGAAGCACAAAATAAGCAGGCACAAAGACTGGTTGAGCCTCGTATTGTCATTGATGCCAAATCTGGTGTTTCAGGCGCTGGACGTCAAGCAAAGCTTGCGCTTAACTATGCTGAAACCACCGATAATTTTAAAGCGTATAGCGTTGAAGGACATCGTCACCTGCCCGAGATTGAGCAAGGCGTCGCCCAGCTGTTAGACAGTCAGTTTACCCATCGCATTCGTTTTTTACCGCATCTTGTGCCCATGATTCGTGGCATGCTCAGCTCTATTCACATGGAGCTTACGGAGGCTGGTGCGGCTATTGATTGGCAACACGTATTCGAGAGTGTTTATGCCTCAGAGCCGTTCATTGATGTGATGCCAAAGGGTATTTATCCCGACACCCGTAGCGTCCGTGCCAGCAATCGCTTACGTATTGCCGTGCATCAAGACAATGAGCGTGCTGAGCTAACCGTTATCGTCGTGCAGGATAACTTGGTAAAAGGGGCGGCGGGCCAAGCGGTACAGAATATGAATGTTATGTTTGGATTTGATGAAACAATGGGGCTAAACTTTGCTCCTATTGTCCCTTAGTACCGGTTCTTATCGCCACTCTATTCACATTTACGGTGCTAGGTATTGATTATAAATTCCGCTATAATAACTTGCCTTTACTGTTAAGAGATACTGTCTAAATGCGTGTTAAGCTCATACTACGCTTTTGCTCACAGCCAGCACGTTCATCGTGCCAAGATTCTGCTTTACCTCTTTTGGAGCGTAGACCACATTTTCTGATTAGTCAGGATTGCCTAGCAAATACGACGGGTAGGGCGCAAAAAGGGGCATCGACACTGGTACTGGCGTTATTTGTCGTGGTCATCCTAGTGACTGCGGGCGTGAGTCTTATATTTGGTCATAAACTGGGGTATCAGCGCGGCTTTCATTCGATGCAAACTGAAACCAAGCAAGCGTTAATCAATAGCACTGAGGCAACTAAAGCGCTAAAAGAATTAAGGCACAGTAATAAAATAGCGACCACTCAAGCCGTTACAGCCAAGCAAGAGCTGGCAATAAGCTTGGCCAATCTAAAAGAGTTGCGTGAAAACCAGCAAGAATTAACGATTGAAAACAAGCAAGTCGCGCAGCTGAATGAACTCTACGCTGATTTCATTAGCCAAAAAGGTGGTATGCCCTTACAAATACTTGGCGCTAAGATTGAACCACTACCTGAGAACGCCTTTGAATATGGTTTTGATATCGGTATGCTGGCAAGTGATGGAGAAGCCAAGCGTTTAAAGCCCACCTTGACGTTACTCAATGACAATGACTTTGTAGAAGTGCCATTAGATCCCGTAACTTACTCCATTGAAGGCATCACTCGTATTCGGGGCCGCTTTATGATGCCCTCAGGTTTTAAACCTCTACAAGTGAAACTGAGCGTACAAGCAGGTGGGCAGAAAGCGGAACAGCTGTATGATTGGAAGCTTGGCGATCGAGTTGATAACCTGCCGTTGTCACTTTTGGACTTGCCGGAAGTCGATGAAAGTCCCATTGAGCCTTAATCAATCATAAAGCAATAATGACATAGTCCTTAAATGATGTTTTGTTCTCTGCGTGGTTTCCTGCCTGTCTACTCTTTCTTACTTCAAAAACACCTGATAACTGTATTTTTATTATGATGAAAAAAATGATATTACAAGCTACGCCAACGGTTTCTGATTGGCACTTCCCAAATATGCCTGCGCATCGTGCACAAGAGGGCGATACCGACGGGGAAACCTCGCCGCAAGCAGATGTATTGGTGGCAGAGCCAGAAGTGGCTAAGCCGCCGATGTATGCCGTGGTTATGTATAATGATAACTATACGCCCATGGAGTTCGTCGTCTATATTTTACAGTCGGAGTTCCGTCATAGTATGGATTCTGCGGTGGAAATTATGCTGACGATTCACAACAGTAGCAAAGGCATTGCGGGTATTTATCCTAAAGATATTGCTGAAACTAAGGCCAAAAAAGTGAACAGCCTTGCCCATCGTGAAGGCTATCCGCTACTGACCCAAATAGAGCCGCACCAAGGCGAATAAAAACATTGTACAGATGTTAATGTGCAACTCTCACTTTGCTTTTGCTTTTGCTTTTGCTTTTGCTTTTGCTTTCTCTGCCTTGTGATATCAAACCATCAGTACAGCTTATAAATAGTTTACCTTGATAGCCAGCTTAATAAGCACTCTGCACCAAGTCCTCATTGATCACATCTTTCTTATAAAACATACTGAATGAATGGCTGTATTATTATCACAACCTTGATTTTCTTCTAATATAGCCTTATATAGTAAGTCACCCCGTTAAGTAGGGGCAGAGCCAGAGGTCTTGTATCACTCCTCTTCTAGTATCGTTTTTTAATAGCATCGATATTCAAGCAGCGTTGTCTTAGAAATTTTTGTTCCGCTCCGTGCTTAAATAAAAAACAGCCAAATTTTTATACCTCCCTTCGTTATCTTATAACCAAACTCTCTTGTATCTACCCAGTTTTCTGAGCGTTGCTGCTCTATTATTTTTGTGTCTATCAAGATGTAATATGCTTCGATACATTTTAGTCTGTGTTAATAGATTGACTCTGCTGAAGTATCGTGTTGAGATAAAGAAAAGAGAATGTGAGTGGTTAACTCTCTTGATCGATGATAAGTAGGTAACCATGCTAGGTAAGCAATGCATGACCAATGTCATTTCATGATACCTTTTAATAATACGGATGTTGCCCTTGAACAATCCATCTGTCGCCCTGATTTACTTACTAACTCATTCATAAAGCTATCAATTATAAAGATAGGTATAACCGTAGGAAGTCGTTATGTTAAGTCGTCATCTTGAAGTTTCTCTACGTTTAGCAATGACGCTTGCGCGCCAAAAATCGCATGAGTATCTCACTGTTGAACATCTACTACTGGCATTGTTAGAAAATACTCACGCTGCCAATACCTTAACTGCGTGTAATGCCAATGTTTCAACGCTGCGCACTGAGCTTGAGGCTTATATTAGTAAGCACACGCCAACCGTCGACGCAGATTCGGAACAATCGCCGCAGCCAACCCAAAGCTTTGATCGTATTTTGCAACGTGCTATTTTCCACGTGCAGTCTATTGGCGGTGGCCGCCTTGTCGAAGGCTCAGATATTTTAGTGTCTATGTTTTCTGAGCATGATACGTACGCGGTTTATTTACTGAAAAAGCAGGGTATTAGCCGTCTGGAGCTAACCCAGTACTTGTCACATGGACAAGATAAAGACGAGCCAGCTGAGCCGCGTGCTTCTATGACTGGTGAGCGCCGTAGTGCGTCAGAGAAGACCAGTAAAGACCCATTGGTAGAATTTGCCACTAACTTAAACCAGCGCGCTGCTGAGGGCAAAACAGACCCACTGATTGGCCGTGCCTCTGAGATTGAGCGTGCCGCGCAAGTACTGTGCCGCCGACGTAAAAACAATCCCTTGTTGGTCGGTGAGCCGGGTGTTGGTAAGACGTCTATTGCTGAAGGTTTGGCATGGTTGATTATCAATGATAGAGCGCCGAAGCCGCTGAATGGTTGTGTCATCTATAGTCTTGATATTGGCTCATTGATTGCGGGCACTAAATATCGTGGTGATTTTGAAAAACGTATGAAGTCACTGCTCGATGCCCTAAAGAAAAAATCTAATGCTATCTTGTTTATTGATGAGATACATATGATTATTGGCGCAGGCTCGTCCATGAGCAGTAATATGGATGTGTCCAACCTAATCAAGCCAGCGCTTGCCAATGGAGAGTTACGCTGTATTGGTTCAACGACCTTTACCGAATATCGTCAGGTATTTGAAAAAGATCATGCATTGTCACGTCGTTTCCAAAAAATCGATGTGAAAGAACCTAGTGTCGATGACAGTATTGATATTTTGCGGGGTCTTAAACCACGTTACGAAGAGTTTCATAACGTTGAGTACACAGATGAGGCCTTGGTCACTGCCGTACAGTTGTCCGCTAAACACATTCATGAGCGCTTTTTGCCAGATAAGGCCATTGACGTGATTGATGAAGCGGGTGCGTATAAACGTTTGGGTGTGATTCCTGATGCCGATGATATTGATGCAGAAGAAAGCTTCATTGCGGATCTAGAACAAGACTTTGACGCCCAGATTGATGAGGATGTTGATAGCGACGTGGCTCATGACGCGACTGATAGTGAAATGCAAGATGAAGCAGATGCGGCAAAAGCCAATGACCGTGCCCAATCGTCTGATGATTCTAAAGCATCTAACGCCAAGAAAAAACCACCGATGAAAATTGATGTGGCAGATATTGAAGCGATCATTGCTAAGCTTGCGCGTATTCCGCCCAAGTCAGTATCGAGTGATGATAAGAGTATTCTTGAGCACTTAGATCGCGACCTTAAGCACTTAGTATTTGGGCAAGATGAAGCGATTGAGACGTTAGCAGATGCGATCAAATTGTCGCGTGCTGGTCTTAAAGCGCCTGACAAGCCCATTGGTTCATTTATGTTTGCCGGTCCGACTGGGGTTGGTAAAACAGAAGTGTCACGTCAGCTAGCCAATTTGCTCGGTGTCGAGTTGGTACGCTTCGATATGTCAGAGTATATGGAAGCCCATACCGCCTCACGCCTAATTGGTGCACCGCCAGGCTATGTCGGTTATGATCAAGGTGGTTTGCTTACTGAAAAAATCAATCAACATCCGCATTGCGTTTTGTTACTTGATGAGATCGAAAAAGCGCACCCTGATGTCTTTAACCTGCTATTACAAGTCATGGATCATGGTACATTGACTGACAATAATGGTCGTGTTGCTATCTTTAAGCAAGTCATTGTTATTATGACAACAAATGTCGGCGCGGATAGCATCAGTCGCTCGTCCATGGGCTTTACGCAGCAAGATCATAGTCGTGATAACACTGAAGCACTCAAACGTGTCTTTACGCCTGAGTTCCGTAATCGTTTGGATGCCATCATTCAGTTCAATCCACTAGACACCTCAGTCGTGGTATCAGTGGTTGATAAGTTCTTGGTTGAGCTACAAGTTCAGCTCGATGACAAACAAGTGACGCTAGAGATTGATGATGAAGTACGCGACTACTTAGCTGATAAAGGCTATGATCGTCTAATGGGTGCACGTCCAATGCAGCGTCTGATTCAAGATGAGATCAAAAAGCCGTTGGCAAGTATGATTTTGTTTGGTGACTTGGTCAACGGCGGGGTAGTACAGCTTACTTTGGCGCCTGAGTCTACCGATGCACAAGATGACGATACGGTAAGTCTTGATAAAAGTAGAGGCAAGCGCTCAGAAAAAGGAGCAGCCGACAGCCGTATTGTGTTGACGGTTGTTGAGACTCATGAGCCCCATCCAGATTCTGAGTCATTAGCCAGCTAAAGCGTCTTATACCAATATTATAAGAACGATTACTACATTATAAAAACGGTTACTGCGGTAGCCGTTTTTTTATTGCTATAATTTAGCCAAAGCTATTATCAAGTTTATTAATCTTGAGTTGCAGCGGTTTTATAAAACATTGATTCAGTGATTCTTATAAAAAGATTCTTACAAAAAAGTAAAAAGGAAACAGTATGGAGTTGTTTGACGAAAAGACGACGAAGACCTCAGAGCAAAAGCAGGCGATTTTAGACAATGTCCGCCTGCCCGAGGATTGGAAAACAGCACTAGCAGAGGAGTTAACCTCCCATAATATGGATGATCTACGGGAATTTCTAAAGGATGCTTATCAGTCAGATGAGAGTATTTATCCTCCTGCACCGCTGATGTTCAATGCCTTTAACTTAACGCCTTTATCACAGGTAAAAGTGGTTATCTTAGGGCAAGATCCGTATCATCGTCCAGGGCAGGCAATGGGGTTGTCTTTTTCTGTGCCCAAAGCCATACCAAAGCCGCCCTCACTTAACAATTTATTGAAAGAGATGGCAGACGATATTGGTATCAAGCCCTCGGCGCACGGCGATCTGACTTACTGGGCGCAGCAAGGGGTTTTGCTATTGAATAGCTCACTGACGGTACAAGAGGGAGCGCCCAACAGCCATCAGAATAAAGGCTGGGAGCAGTTTACCGATGCGGTGATTGATGTGGTTAACGAACAAACAGAGCATACCGTGTTTATCTTATGGGGTAGCAAGGCACAGAAGAAGGGTAAATATATCAACACAGATAAGCACCTGATCTTGACAGCGGTACACCCATCGCCACTTGCTGCTAACCGTGGTGGTTTCTTTGGTACCAAACCCTTTTCTAAAACCAATGACTATTTGCGGCAGCATGGGCAAAAGCCGATTGATTGGCAGTTACCACAGTAAATGATAAACACTCTTCCTTTTAATTTACAGCCGCAGCAATTAATGGCTGACCCGTTAACGCCCTCAAGGCTTGAGAGTTGTACCTTTTGGTCATCTCAAGATGTTAAATGGATGCAAGAAGCTCTTAAGTTGGCCAAACAAGGTGCTGAGCTTGGTGAAGTGCCAGTAGGCGCTATATTGGTACATAATCAGCAGGTTATCGGTCAAGGCTTCAATGAACCCATTGGTCGCCATGATGCGACTGCCCATGCCGAAATTGTAGCCCTAAGGGATGCTTGTGCCCGTTCAAAAAATTACCGCTTACCCTTGCAGACGACTTTGTATGTGACTTTAGAGCCATGTACCATGTGTATTGGTGCCCTGATTCACGCACGTGTTGATAGGCTAGTGTATGCGGCGAGTGAGCCTCGGGCCGGCATGGTGGGTAGTCAGATGGACTTGTCAATACAGCCGTTTTATAATCATACAATCGGCGTGCATCATGGCTTGTGTCGTGAGCATAGCAGTCGGATACTTAAGGCGTTTTTCCGTGAACGCCGACAAGCTGCCAAAAAGAAAAACAACATAAGTAATTAACAAGATATTGGTCTTGTGGCTAGTGATAGGCAGGTTTATTTGCTATAATACTGCACTATTTGGTAGCGAGCTTCTTAATTTGCTGTCAAGTATTTGATCAATAAATGGATATCGTGCTGGTACTAGCCTACAAGCAGCCGTATAAGTACGCCTACTATTAAGTGAGTATTATGACCGTTTCTACAGCTGATAACACTCCACTTAGTAGTGATGATACTAGCCAAGTAAAGCCATTGCGTTATCCTGTTATTTGTATTGATGGGCCAAGTGGCGCCGGTAAAGGTACAGTGACGTGGCGCTTGGCACAAGCACTAGATTATCAGTTGCTAGACTCAGGCGCCCTCTATCGTATCGTAGGTCTCAAAGCGTTTGAAGCTGGGTTGATCACTGCCGATACCAACCAAACTATTGATGAGACAGCGGTATTAGCGTTAACACAAAGCTTAGAGATCGCCTTTGTGCCTAACAACAAGTCAGGACGTGTCGATATACTGGTGAACGGTGAGGCAGTAGGTGAGCAAGTCCGTAACGAAACGGTTGGTGGTTATGCCTCCCAGATAGCGGTATTCCCAACAGTTCGCCAGGCTCTGCTAAAGTTGCAGCAAGATATGGCAACCCGTTCAGGACTCGTCGCTGATGGGCGTGATATGGGTACGGTCGTGTTTCCAGACGCTGATGTTAAGGTTTATTTGACAGCGAGTGCGGAGGCACGGGCCGAACGCCGTGTGACTCAGCTACTAAATGCTGGTCAAACAGCCGATTTTGAAGCGATTTTAACCACGATTAAAGCCCGTGATGAACGCGATGAGAACCGGACAACGGCCCCATCAAAACCTGCAGAAGATGCGCTGCTGCTCGATAGCTCAACATTAGATGCAAATACGGTTTATGAACAAGTTAAAAAACATTGCCAAGATCAAGGTATTTGTTTTAATAGTTAATAAAAACAACATAGTAAGTACTAAAAAGCTTAGCATAGGCGGGGTTTTTAGTATAAAATCATACTGTTAGACTTGAGCTTTTTTCAAACCACAGCGTAGAGACTCAGTTTGACTAAGCAAAAAGAGCTTACATAAGACACTTGTTGCTAGTGAGTTTGTTCAATCATTCGCTTATTAGCAACAAACGTTTTTTTATATGACTGCGTAAGATATAAAACCAGTATTCTCGTTTTATGCAGTCATAAATTTGATCCGTACTGTGCTGGACAGGATACGGCTATACAAAGGTAGACATAATGGAATCATTTGCTGAACTATTTGAAGCGAGCATTGAAGAGCAGGGCCTGGATATCGAGCGTGGCTCGGTTATTACAGGTACTGTTGTGGCCATCGATAGCGATTGGATCACAGTAGATACTGGTCTTAAATCTGAAGGTATCGTCGCTCGTGAAGAGTTTTTAAGCGAAGAAGGCGAACTTGAAGTTGAAGTTGGCGATAGCGTTGATGTCGTAGTTGAAGCGGTTGATAACGGTATGGGTCAAACCCTACTGTCACGCGAAAAAGCCAAACGTGTTGAAACTTGGAACTTCCTTGAAAAAATCGCTGACAACGATGAGATCGTAAAAGGTATTATCTCAAGTAAAGTTAAAGGCGGTTTCACGGTAGATATCGGTTCAGTACGCGCATTCTTACCAGGTTCATTGGTAGATGTACGTCCTATCCGTGATACGACGCATCTTGAAGGCAAAGAGCTAGAATTCAAAGTTATCAAGCTTGATCAAAAGCGTAACAACGTTGTTGTTAGCCGCCGTGCCGTCATGGAAGCTGAAAATTCAGCTGAGCGCGAAGAGCTATTGAACAAACTTGAAGAAGGCATCGAGATCGAAGGTATCGTTAAGAACCTTACTGATTACGGCGCGTTCGTTGATCTAGGTGGTATCGATGGTCTATTGCATATCACTGACATGGCATGGCGCCGTATCAAGCATCCATCTGAAGTTGTTGAAGTTGGTCAAGACCTAAAAGTTAAAGTATTGAAGTTTGACCGTGAGCGCAATCGCGTAAGCCTAGGTCTAAAACAACTTGGTACTGATCCTTGGGACAACGTGGGCGGTACTTACCCAGTGGGTAGCGTAGTGAAAGCTCGCGTAACTAACTTGACTGATTATGGTTGTTTTGCTGAGATTTCTGAAGGTATCGAAGGTCTAGTACACGTATCAGAAATGGATCATACCAACAAAAACATCCACCCATCAAAAGTTGTTCAAGTGGGCGATGAAGTTGAAGTAATGATTCTTGATATCGACGAAGAACGTCGCCGTATCAGCCTAGGTATCAAACAGACTCTAGCCAATCCATGGGATGAGTTTGATAAGAAACATGAGCGTGGTGATAAAATCACTGGTACGATCAAATCAATCACTGACTTTGGTATCTTTATCGGTCTAGATGGTGGTATTGATGGTCTTGTTCATCTATCTGATATCTCTTGGAACGAAACTGGCGAAGACGCTATCCGTAACTACAATAAAGGCGACACTGTAGAAGCAATGGTATTGTCTGTAGATGCAGAAGCCAACCGTATCAGCCTAGGCGTGAAGCAGTTAAGCTCTGATCCATTCAACGAGTACCTAGTCGGTAACGACCGAGGTGCTATCGTAAATGGTAAAGTAAAAGAAGTAGATGCTAAAGGCGCTACTATTGAGCTTGCTGACGAAGTTGAAGCTTATCTACGTGCTTCTGAGATTCAGCGTGACCGCGTTGAAGATGCGACTAAGCATCTGTCTGTCGGTGATGACGTTGAAGCGAAAATCATCAGTGTTGATCGTAAGACACGCAACATCAACTTGTCTATCAAAGCGAAAGACGAAGCTGAAGAGCGTCAAGCGATTAAAGATCTTGGTAGCACCAACACGACTGCAGCAGCAGGTTCTGATGCTCAGCCAAAAACCATTGGTGACTTGATCAAAGAACAAATGCAGTAAGCGATAGATTATTGATATAAAATAATGTGAAAAAAGCGACTCCGGTCGCTTTTTTTGTGACTAAATTTTGATCCGGTGGTTAATCGGTAAGGTTTTTGCCTAAACCGGTAAACTCTTATTTCCATTTACGATAATATCCGCTATCATTTCGTACATTGAGTAACGAGATGTGAATCACAGATTATTTAAGACCGTAGTATTGTTTGAGTTATGAAGTTTTCTTTTTATGATTCTAAGGTACTTACGTGTTTAAAAATAGTTTTTAAAAAATCGCTAATTAAGCGCAGTGACTGAAAAAAAAGTCTGATTCATAATCATCTTATCCAGCAATCAACAAGGCAAGCGTAATAATGCAGCAAACGATTAACAAGTCTGAATTTATTAGTAATCTGAGTGCGAACTGCGAAAATGTGACTGATACCGTGGTCGATGATGCAGTGCGTGAAATATTAAACCTAATGACCCACACGTTAGCCAATGATGGTCGGGTGGAAGTTCGCGGATTTGGCAGTTTTTGTCTACATCATCGCCGTGCTCGCATGGGCCGCAATCCTAAAACAGGAGAAAGCGTACCCGTACCCGCGAAAGCCATTCCACACTTTAAGCCAGGTAAAGCGCTACGTGAAGCAGTCAATGATAAAGTTGCAAACAGTTAGTAGTCATAAGCGGTAATGAGATAAAACCAGTATTAATCTGGTTTATCAGCGGCTTCTGTATGGCTTTAACTTCAACATACAAATGACACTCCAAACCGAGGTATCCCTCTCATGCGATTTTTACTGTTTGTCTTATTGTTTTTAAGCTTTGCTTACGCCCTTGGTTTGGTGTTGGCAAATAATACCGAAGTTGGCGTCAATCTACTATTTTTACAAGCACCTACGATGAATCTAGGGTTGCTGCTGATCCTTTGTCTGATACTTGGCATTATCATTGGTATTTTACTAGCATTGCTTATCTTTCGCGTGCTACAGAATAAGTGGGAAATCTCGCGCCTTCAAAAGGCCAATGCCAATCTGCAAGAGCAGTTGACACAAGCCAATGTCGTTATTGACCGCCAAGCAAATGCGCCTTCGGTAGAGGAAGCGGTTTATGGGGCGACTGCCACTAACGTGCACGATGAAACATCACACAGTCTAGATGAAGGTGCGACCTTAACCAAGAAAAAGCGAGATTATTGATTGGTGACAGGATGAATCAGTTGCTGTGCAGGCGATACATAATAATTTGATAACCTTGATATGAAATGGCACCCCTATGAATAAAACCGTCCTTTCTCCAGTCATAGTCGCGTTAGACAATATGACCATGGAGGCTTCTCTAACTCTAGCTGACCAATTAGATCCAACATTGTGTCGATTAAAAGTAGGTAAAGAGCTGTTCACTCGCTGTGGCCCAGATATCGTTAAATCGCTACATCAGCGTGGTTTTGAGGTGTTTTTGGACTTAAAGTTCCATGATATTCCTAATACCACTGCCCAAGCCGTTTTAGCAGCCGCTGAGCTTGGCGTGTGGATGGTTAATGTCCATGCAAGCGCTGGTTTAGAGGCGATGTCATTGGCAAAACAGCGTTTGTTAGACAATGATCTTAAGACCTTATTGATCGCGGTAACGGTCCTGACATCTATGGATGCGAAAGCGTTGATGCAAACGGGCATCCCTGATCGTTTGGATACGCAAGTGAGTCGATTGGCACAATTGACCAAGCAAGCGGGTCTGGATGGCGTGGTATGTTCCGCTCAAGAAGCTCAAACGCTCAAAGCCCTATGTGGGCCTGACTTTAAACTAGTCACGCCTGGTATACGATTGGTAGAGGATAGTGCTGACGATCAAAAACGCATTTGTACCCCAAAACAGGCGTTGAGCGCTGGATCAGATTATCTGGTGATTGGTCGTTCCATTACCCAAGCCGCAGACCCCGCTGCTAAATTGCAGAAAATACTTCAAAGTATGTAAGTTGTACTTATTATAGAGAAATAAAAGACAGCCTAAACCGCTGTCTTTTTACTTTTTGATGGTAGAGAAAAAGCTGCTACACTACTTAAATTTAGACTGATACCATTCTCGAGAGTATGAGGGACGCCATCAAATACGTTTAACTTCCTAGACGGGAACGTGAGTGATGAAGGTTTTTTTTGATACTCAAATTTTAATAATGACATTATTGGATGACGTTGGACAATATGAAATTACAGATTTTAAGTGACTTACATATTGACAGTTATGCACGGCAATCGCGTTCTGTGGGGCAGATCCCTAAAACCGACGCAGATATGCTGTTAGTCGCAGGAGACACGGCCAACAGTGACAGTGGTATGCCTTGGCTACAAGAGCAAGCAGCACGCTTACAAGTGCCATTGATTACTATTGCTGGTAACCACGAGTACTTTAATGAAGATGTGCTGCATTTTGATAAAAAGTTAGCGACTTGGGACAACTATAGTGATGAGTTGCAGCAGGGTGTTAAAGTGCTACAGTGTCAGTATATTGATATTGGGGATATACGCATCTTAGGCTGTACACTGTGGACAGATTATCAGTATCAAGCCAATGACGATACTATGGCTGCAGCCAAACGCTTTATGCGTGACTATAAGCAAATCTATGCCGGTAGTGAATTATTTTCTCCTGAGGTATCGATGAAAATCCATGCTGAGCAGCGCCAGTGGCTGCAGCAAGCGTTAATAACGGCGCGAGTGCTTGGCAAAAAAACGGTCGTGATGAGCCATCATAGTGTTAGCCCTCTATCTGTGTCTGAGAAGTATGCCAATCTGCCCAGCAATGCAGCGTTCGTCAGTGACTTGTCTGGATGGATGTATCAGGACTGGGCACCAGTGCTTTGGGTACATGGCCACACTCATGAAGCGTTTGATTACCGGATTGGTAAGACACGGGTGATTGTTAATCCGCGAGCATATCCTAACGAGATTAGTAGCACAGCATTAGCGTTTGCGTGGGATAAAGTAGTTGATATTTTTTAGAATCAAACCAATAAGTACAAATGCCTTTGCTACTATTGGTATTATAGGATTTCCGTTCAGACGTCCTTTTTCTAATCTAATAGACTTACTCATACTTATATTGCAACTGAATTTATATTTTGTTCTTTCGGGATAAAAAATCTGCTACGCTTGCTAGCATGAGTAAATATCTTATTACCACCCCGTCCAAGTTGTCCGCTGCTAAGCTTGCGAGTCACAGTCCAAGCGCCCCAGCACCATCACACTTACCTGACAGCATGATTTCTTCCGTCCGCTTACTACCGGAAGATAAACGGCTGATATTATTTACCAGACACTCCCTTCGTGAGCGCTCTGATGGGAATGGTTTTGCCAGTTATCAGCTACCACTAACCCCAAAGGGCCGTGTCTTGGCGAAATCTTGGGGACGTTGGCTGGCAGGACATCTGCCGTATTCACTTGATGTCGATAGTATCTCAAGTCCGATTGGTCGCTGTATTGATACCGCGCAACTGATGCAAGAAGGAGCAGGGCTGCGACGTGATATTTCGCATCAGTCATTATTGGTTGAGCCTGGTAGCCTTGTCACTGAGCCTGAAATTGCCAATCCCGTGTTTAAAGAAATTGGCGTGCTTAATTTTATCAATCGCTTCTTACAAGGCAATCTTGAAGGGACTAAAAATGCCTATCAAGGGGGGCTAGATATTTTGTCGCTTTTTTATCAAAGCCAGCCCCAGCATGGACATCTAATGCTTGCGGTTAGTCATGATACCTTGCTGTCTGCATTTCTAGCGGTGATGTTTGATGTGATTGAGATTGATTGGAATGACTGGCCAAAGATGATGGAAGGGGTGTTTTTGTGGTTTGATGATAAGCCGTTTGAGCAGGCAAACGCGCATTTCGTATGGCGCGGTGAGGTGTATATACGGCCGATTAGCTCTTTATTGGACAGCTACCGTGCAGGTGGCTTGCATCCTAATCAATTGTTATTGCCTCCAGAAGTGAAATGGACGTAATGTCAACTTTAAGCACACTAAGAGAACGTCTACAAAATTGTTTGGGTGGTTAGGCATTGTTTGAATGGCTGTATTTTGAGCAGACGTAAAAAAACCTTGCCCCAGTATTAGAACCAGTGACAAGGTTTTAGTCATCTCACTATTAAAGCACGATGTGGTCTAAACACTAAAAATCTTAAGCTTGTAAGCCTTTGATTGTTTTGTTTAGGCGGCTCTTACGACGAGCAGCTTTATTCTTATGAATAATACCTTTGTCAGCCATACGATCAAGAACCGGTACCGCTTTTTTGTAAGCTTCGGTAGCCGCGTCATAATCTTTAGCTGCGATAGCCGCATCAACACGTTTTAAGTAAGTACGAACCATAGAGCGTTGTGACGCAGAGTTCTGACGACGTTTGGTGTTTTGACGGGCGCGTTTACGAGCTTGTGCAGTATTAGCCACGCGTATCTCCTTGATAAAGACAGATAAAATATGAATGTTGATTGCAATAATGGGTTTAACAATCATCGGTGACGAGCAGCCGTCTCGTCAAATATGATGTCGATGTCTAATATTAAACGATCTAATATTAGTAGGTCATCGCAAGCGTCAGAACTGTTTGGAATAATTAAACAGCGTTGACGTGTAAAGCCGGTTATCTTAGCAAATTATCGCGCTTAGGACAATATATTTGATGATTAATGCTGAAAGAAGTTATGCTGGCACATGGATGTTTCGTTTTTAGAGTGTCTATCAGGGTCACTGCTAAGATTATTGGCTTCAAAACATCAGAGCTGATAAAAACTCTTACAATAAATTCTGTAGAATAGCGTCAGTGCTCTATTAATTTAGGTATGATACTAAAGCGATGGTCTGCTAAAAGACACATCTTCTCATCATTAGACGTTTTCTAACCGTATATAAGTGGATAGGGTATGCAGCGAAAAGCAATTGTGATTGGTGCGACAGGATTGGTAGGACAGCATCTTGTTAAGCAGCTTAGTGAGCTTTATGACACGTTAATTGTGATTGCACGGCGTCCGCCACGCTATATCAATGCGAGTATGCGCTTTTATCAGGTTAATGATTTTGACAACTTGGCTGAAATATTTACCAGCGTTGGCGTGGACCGTAAGACAGACGCGTTTAGCTGCCTTGGCACCACAAAAAAGCAGGCTGGTAGCGATGAAGCCTTTCGAAAAGTTGACCGTGATTATAACGTGAATTTTGCTAAGCTCTGTCAACAAAAAGGCGTTGAAAACTTCTTTTTATTGTCTTCAATGAATGCTGATATGGACAGTCGCTTTTTGTACAATCGGGTAAAAGCAGAGACGGAGCAGTCTATTATAGCGTTAGGTTTTACGCAGTTGGTTATTTTTCGGCCTTCACTGCTACTTGGTAAACATAAAGGCCGTCCGCTTGAAAGTATTGGTCAAAAAGCGTTTCAACTTATCTCCCCTTTAGTCTCAGAATCATTGTCATTGCATCCTATTTCTGCCAAGCGGGTCGCTAGTGCGATGGCAATGAGTGCGCATGGTATTTATGAGCGTAACAAATACCGCACTGAGCCGATGACTCAACAAGTTGATGTGATCGAAAATAAGCAGATGCTTGCGATGACCCGAGTAAAACATTAACTACTAGAAAAAAGTCTAGTCCTATGATGAAGGAAAATTTCTAATAACCGTGCTGTCAGTTAACAACAAGGAGACTACCATGTCAGAAGCAATAAAGATGAGTAAAGAGAATTTTGTGACGTGTGACTTATTGGATGCTAATCCTGAATCTCAGGTATGTTTGCCTAATATTGAAGGCAAGTCGTTTTACAGTTTTGGTGGCAAAACCAAATTTTGCGGTGAAGTTGTGACGGTAAAGTGCTTTGAAGACAATAGCCGGGTTAAATCTTTGTTGAACAGTGATGGCAAAGACAATGATGGTAATGGCAAGGTGCTGGTGGTCGATGGTGGTGGTTCGATGCGCTGTGCACTGTTGGGCGATATGATTGCGCAAGCAGCTATCGATAATGGCTGGGCTGGCGTCGTCGTGTATGGCTGCGTGCGTGATGTGGATGATATGGCAGAGATGGATATTGGTGTGATGGCACTAGGCTGTATCCCTCGTAAATCGACTCGTCGCGATGAAGGTCAAACGGATCTTGAAATCAGCTTTGGAGATTTAACTCTAAACTCGGGCATGTTTATTTACGCAGATAATAATGGCATCATCGCCAGTGATAAAGCGCTCATCTAACCTCCTGTTATCAAGTGCGTGTACATAAACTAAAACCTCAGGCCACCCGTGGGCTGAGGTTTTTTAAACAAACCTAAGTGGCGTTTCTAAGTAGCGTATCTAAGTGACATTTCTAAGTGACATTTCTAAGTGACAAACCGTTACGGCATAAATTTTGGTAATTGCTCAAATATTCGTATAATAGCCATCTGACTCTTAACTTTGACCCTATTCTTTATGCCTATCACTGCTTTGACTGACGCGTTTGATCCTATTAACCAGCAGTTGTTTCCTATTCAAGATGCACAGCGGCGTTGGCTAGCCCCGGTGCATGGTGCGGTCAGTAGTTTGTGGCTGGCAAGTTTGATGCAGGCACCGATATGGAATGTGGTTGACCGTCTCAAAGTCGTGGTGACTCGCGACCAAAATCAGCTCAATCAAATAGAGACGGAATTGGCATTTTGCGGTGTCGATGCCTACGTGTTTCCCGATTGGGAGACCCTGACGTATGATGAGCTGTCCCCGCATCAAGACATCGTGAGCGAGCGTATTAACCTGTTGACGGATATGCCAACATCAGGTGTGTTGCTGATTTCAGTACAGGCGCTGATGCACCGCGTGGCACCGCCAAGTTGGCTGATTGGGCAACATTTTGATTTAAGCGTTGGCGATCAATTTGATATCAATACGCAGCGTGGACTACTAGCAAAAGCAGGTTACCGAGCGGTTGAAAATGTGTTTGAGCCGGGTGAGTTTGCCGTCCGGGGTAGTATCATTGATATCTTTGCGATGGGTCAGCCATTTCCGCTGCGTCTAGATTTATTCGATGATGAAATTGAGACCATCCGTTTTTTCAATCCGCAGACGCAGCGCACTTTGACCGTTGAGGATCTCAATGCCATGATGACTGGCAATGATATGAGTATGGCGAAAGAGTCACTATCGCTACTTCATAAACTGCCAGACATCTCAAAACCTATTGCACAGTTTCAAATACTACCAGCAAAGGAGTTTCCGCTCGATGAAGGGCGTGAGACGTTCCGTACCAATTTTGCAGCGATGTTTCCAAATGCCAGTAGTCGTAAGTTTGAGCTGCATAAAGATGTGATGGCAGGCATTGCAAGCAGTGGCATCGAGTACTACCAACCGCTCTTTTTCGATCTAAAGGATTGGGAGGCAGAGAGTAGTCTATTTGCCTATTTGCCAAGCGATGCCTTGTTTATTACTGATGAGTTAATTAACGAAAAACAGGTAGACTATTGGTCGCAAATCCAGCGCCGCTACGAAGAGCGCCGTCACGATATTGATAAGCCTATCGTCGCCCCTGAGCTATTATATCTGTTATCAAATACCCTAAATGAGCATCTCAATCGTTACCCACGCGTTATACTGAGCGCGCGTGATGAACTGGCGTCCATGACTAATGTCGCGGCAGTAGACAGTGAAAACGCAGCACTAGAGCGTCTTACAGCCAATAACCAACCAGGGTTAGTGACCCTAAGCGCTCAAGAGCCACCGCAGCTGGCAGTGAACCATCAAAAAGCTGAGCCTTTGAGTGCCCTGTTAGAGTTTTTAAATCTACAAGCACAAACGGTGACACCCGTGTTGGTGGTTGCTGAAACAGCGGGTCGACGCGAGATTCTAATTGAGTTATTTAAAGGCAAAATTGATATCAAAGCTTACGATAGCTTTGAGGATTTTTTAGCGACAGATAACGACAGTGATCTTAACGATAATCAACGTCCACAGGTCGGTTTAACGGTTGCTCCTATTGAGCGTGGCGTTTATGTGCCGGAACGGCTGGTGTTGATTAGTGAAACGCAGCTATTTGGTAGGCAGGTTCTGCAAACGCGCCGCCGCCGTCAAAGTGGTGTGTCAGAAGAGTTTTTGGTCAAGAGCGTGACTGAAATAACGGAAGGCAGCCCTGTTGTCCATATCGAGCATGGTATCGGGCGTTACCATGGTTTGATTACCTTAGATGTAGGGGATGGTGAGCAAGAGTTTATTCACCTAAAATATGCCGATGATGCCAGTATTTATGTACCTGTGGCCAATTTGCAAATGATTAATCGCTATAGTGGCGGAGATCCAGCATTGGCACCGCTGCATAAGATTGGTAGTGGCAAATGGGACAAGGCAAAGCAAAAAGCACTAGAGCAAATTCATGATGTTGCCGCAGAGCTTCTAAATATGCAAGCACGGCGCGAAGCCAAGGTCGGTATTCACTTTAAAATAGACAGCTCACAGTATGAGCTGTTTGCTAGCCAATTCGCCTTTGAAGAAACGCCCGACCAAACCCATGCTATCCATGCAGTGATGGAGGATATGAGACAAAACCAGCCAATGGATCGTCTCATTTGCGGCGACGTAGGGTTTGGAAAAACAGAAGTCGCCATGCGTGCCGCTTTTATTGCGGTTAGTGCAGGCTATCAAGTGGCTGTATTAGTACCGACGACGCTGCTGGCAGGTCAGCATGAAGACAATTTCCGAGATCGTTTTGCTGATTGGCCAGTACGTATCGAGACGTTATCGCGCTTTGGTGGCAAAAAGCATCAAGACACAGTGCTGGCTGATTTGGCTGATGGTAAGGTTGATATTGTGATTGGTACGCATAAGTTATTGCAACCTGACGTAAAGTTTTACAATCTAGGGTTAATGATTGTCGATGAAGAGCATCGCTTTGGTGTGCGTCATAAAGAGCGTATCAAGGCCATTCAGACCGATGTAGATAGTATGTCGATGACAGCCACACCGATTCCTAGAACGCTCAATATGGCGCTCTCAGGGATGCGTGACATGTCGATCATTGCCACGCCACCTGCCCGTCGCCTGGCGATTAAAACCTTTGTGATGCAAAAAACAGAAGCCTTGCTAAAAGAGGCGATCCTACGTGAGTTGCTGCGTGGTGGTCAGGTATATTTATTGCATAACGATGTTGCCAGTATCGAGCGTATGGCAGAAACCATCCGTGAGCTTGTACCCGAAGCACGCGTAGGGGTTGCCCACGGGCAAATGCAAGAGCGCCAACTTGAACAAGTGATGCAGCAGTTTTATCATAAAAAATTCAATGTGTTGATTTGCTCGACCATTATCGAGACGGGCATTGATGTTCCAAATGCCAATACTATTATTATTGAGCGCGCTGATAAGTTTGGTCTTGCTCAGCTGCATCAGCTGCGTGGTCGTGTTGGTCGTAGCCATCATCAAGCCTATTGTTATTTGCTCGTACCATCTATTAAAGGTCTAAAAGGTGACGCCAAGCGCCGATTGCATGCGATTGAGCGGGCGAATACGCTCGGCGCAGGCTTTATGCTGGCAAGCGAAGATTTAGAAATTCGAGGCGCAGGGGAGATCCTAGGAAAGCAGCAAAGCGGGAATATGCAGGCGATTGGCTTTAGTCTATATATGGATATGCTGGAGCGCGCTACTAAGGCAATTAAAGCGGGTAAAGAGCCTGACTTGAGTACACCTTTGTCGCTAACCAGTGAGATTAATCTGCACAGCTCCGCGCTAATACCAGAAGAGTATTTGCACGATGTTCATCAGCGTTTGTTGTTTTATAAGCGCATCAGCAACGCCGATGACAAAGAGGCACTTACCGATATACGTACTGAAATGATTGATCGTTTTGGTACTTTGCCTGATCAAACCAAGCAGCTATTTGCCGTTCATGGGTTACGCTTACAAGCGGAGCCGCTTAAAATTAATAAAATTGATGCCAATAGCAGTAGTATGACTCTGGAGTTTGCACCGGACACCCCAGTCGATGCATTGGCTATTATTAAGCTAATCCAAAAAGATGGACAGCACTATCGGATGAATGGCGCCTCTGGTATTCGCTATCAAGATGCCAAAAAACTGGCAACGCCGCAACAGCGCGTTACGGTGATTCAAGAGTTACTCCGCTACTTTAGTGAGCATATGGTGGCAGAGTCGGCTTAGTTTGACTGATTGGTAACAGTAACAGTAACAGTAACTGGGTATTGGGTATTTTGGCTAAGTGAGTTAGGCGATCCATACAATGGGTGATGGTGCTATTTTATCCGCCGGATAACTGATAAAATAGCGCCACTATTCTTCAATCTGTTGTATTTTTAACGTACTCTAATTGTATTTTGCCTTTATTTCCTTTTATTTAAGATTCATAACAAGAGAACCGTCATTATGTTCCAACTCCATCATAAACTTGCGGCCGACAGTTTTTTAGTGGGTGACTTTCCATTATCTACTTGTCGCCTAATCAATGATTGTCAGTTTCCCTGGTTGATTCTTGTGCCGCGCGTGTCTGGTATTAAAGAGCTGTATGAGTTATCTGAGGCTGATCAAGCGCAGTTTTTGCGCGAATCAAGTTGGTTGTCAAGCCAACTGGCTAAAACCTTTCAAGCAGATAAAATGAATGTGGCAGCCCTCGGTAATCAAGTGCCGCAGTTGCATTTTCATCATATTGTCCGCTATCAAAACGATATGCAGTGGCCAAATCCAGTATGGGGCGTGCCTGCCGTTCCTTACACCAAAGAAGTGTTGGCACAAATGCAGCAGACCTTAATGATGGCATTACGTGGTCATCACCAAATGCCGTTTGATTGGCAAATGAAATAATACTTTAGACTTTTGATTTGATGTTTAAAGTTTGATTTTATTGTCTTCATATAGCCTATGGCAGTAATAGCGACTTTGATTTTGGTGTATACGAAAGCTTCTAAGAGGCCAGATACGTAGTAGTGTCTGGCTTTGTCTTTTGGTGTTATTTATTTAGACAGGTTATAACTCAGCCTCAATAAAACTGTCACGTTTTGCTGGCATAAATTTTACTTGCTTGCTGCGTCTACGCAGACAGAGGCTGCGCAAAGTTTACTCCAGCAGCACTAATCGTCTTTAAATGAATCCATGATGTATAGATAAGGGACAGCAGGAGAGAGCCAGTTATCTAAATGATAAATGGTACTTTTTTAGTTGTCGATGACCTAGGCTTTGTCTTATTTAAAAAGTATAATGTATTATTAGATCGTCTTATATATGACAGTCATAAAACCAAAGATGTACTTATATTACTCTTATTCACCTTAGTCTTTTCGATAGCCTGCTAGATAAAGCGAACACTCCATATGCCTTTTTTAGACATGCTGAGACCGAAGCTCCCGTCAAAAAATGAAGGAGTTTGTCGATTTGATTATCCAGAGGTTTTTGTCTTAATTCTGACGGTCGTACTGCTTGCTTTGCACTATGATTTTCGGCCCACCTCAATGGCACTACTGGTTATCACAACTCTACCGAGTTTGATGATTCTTATTTACAATTATCGGCGCAAAATGAGCTTTTGGACGTCTAATATTGTCATTATTTTATTTTCCGTAGTCGTTGGGTCGCTCCAGTTTTGCCCTGTCATCTCCCTCAGTTTGGTGTTTCTGATTGGCATACGCATCATCATTAGTGGCCCTGAAAATTATCTAAAATTAATCACAGTGGCCTTGGTGACGGCCATCGTTTTTTACTATGTGAGTACCATCTTAGATGGCACGGATATGGACTGTGGTGAAGGTTGGCTGTCAAACACGATACTGTTGGCCAGTATGGTGGTTGTGCTCTGTCAGTTTCGGCGCGTCTATCAAGAGTATACGGGTTATAAAGTCCGTGCTAAACAGGCAACAGGGCGTCTGAGTACCATGGTTTCGGTTATTAATAAGTTGACTCGTTTTGTACCACCACAAGTTTGGGAGCCAATTGTAAGAGCAGATAGCCCAGTGAGTGTGTCCAATAAGCGGGCAAAACTGACAATTATGTTCTCAGATATAATAGGCTTTACCGAGCTGTCGGATAGTTTAAGCGCTGATAATTTAGCCGATATTTTGAATACTTATATGCACTGTATGACCTTGATTGCTAACAAGCACGGTGCGGTGCTTGATAAATTCATTGGCGATGGTATGGTGTGTTTTTTTGGTGAGCCTGACAGTCGTGGTCCGCGTCAAGATGCGCTGGACTGTGTGGCAATGGCGATAGACATGCGCCGTGAAATGCGTACCTTAAGACAAAAATGGCGCTTGATGGGTTTTGAGGGATTATACATACGTATCGGTATTACCACGGGCTATTGCCACGTTGGCAATTTTGGCAGTAACAATCGTCTGAGTTACACACTGATTGGCAAAGAGGCCAATCTGGCAGCAAGACTTGAGGCTAGCGCGGGTAAAGACAAGATATTGGTCAGTGAAAGCACCTACGATTATATCTGCCATAATTATGAGTGTCACCATGCGGGTGCGTTTCAGCTAAAAGGCTTTGATAACAAGGTAAATGCGTGGCAAGTACTGGATCCGGATGCGCATAAAGGTCATCTATCAAAATGGGTTGACCACACCTTACCGGGTTTTAACTTGCATCTCAATTTTAAAGACATGAAAGATGATGACTATCAAGATATTAGGGATCGCTTAAATTTTGCGCTTGAACGTATCGAGCAGGAGCAAGAAAAAGTGGCAGTGACTATCGCGGCAGAAGCCAAACACAGTGACAATCATCATAAGTAGCTGTTCATAAGTAACTGTTGAAAAAATGGCCTTCGACATCGGGTATAAAAAAGCCAGCTAGTATGATACTAGCTGGCTTTTTCTTAAATAGCTAAGTAGTATTTGCTACGAGCGTTTAGTGATTTTCTTTTGCATGATTGAGCGTGTATTTAGGAATCTCGATGGTTAAGTCTTCGTCATCAAGCATTACTTGACACGATAAGCGTGAGTCAGGCTCTAGTCCCCAAGCGCGATCCAATAAGTCAGCTTCAATATCATCCATCTCTTCTAAACTATTAAAGCCTTTACGTACCACCACATGACACGTGGTGCATGCTTTTGACATCTCACAAGCATGCTCAACCTTAATACCTTTTTCTAAGAGAGCTTTACACAAATTTTCACCAGCCTCTAGCTCGACTTCAGTGCCTTCAGGGCAAATCTCATGATGGGGGAGTACAGTAATCTTTGGCATAAATTGTCTTTCCGATGCTAATCAATTTAAAAAATAAAAAATATAAGAGGCCAGCTTAGTACGAATTCTAAGCTATTTTGCTCAATGTATCCACTTACCAATCTTGGGCACTTGTACCGGCCATACTGGCTTTTACGCTTTGATTCATAATCCGAGCAGCAAACGCATCACTATGGGGTTTGAGTTGGGCTTGCTCGGCTTCGATAAGAGCTAGGTCATCAGTACTAAGCGCTGTTTGTAGTTTTTGTATCTGCTCTGCCAATACCTGCTGTTCCTCAGAGGACAGTAAAGTAGCAAATTCGTTCAGGGCAGATTGTAAAGCGAGTACTTCACGCTCAGCCTCTACTTTGGTTTCAATCAAAGAGCGCGCGTTTTTATCTTCTTCTGCGTGCTTAAACCCGGCAACCAGTAATTGCTCTTTTTGTTCATCTGATAAGCCATATGAAGGCACAATTTCAATCTTACTTTCTGTTTTGGTTGTGGTCTCTTGCGCACTGACGGTCAGCTGTCCATTGGCATCAATGCTAAAGGTTACTTCGATACGGGCAAACCCCGCTTTCATTGGTGGGATACCGTACAGCTCAAAGCGGCCCAGTGAGCGGCAGTTTTCTACCGTTTCGCGTTCGCCCTGTACGACATGAATAACCATGCCCGTTTGACCATCTTGATACGTGGTAAACACTTGACGTTTTTTGACAGGGATGGGGGTATTACGCGGAATGAGCACTTCAACCAACCCGCCCATGGTTTCAAGACCAAGTGACAGAGGCGTTACGTCCAATAACAGTAGATTGCTATCGCTATCGCCATTGACCAGCTGATGTGCGGTTTGTGCCGCCCCTAAGGCGACGACTTCATCAGGGTTCAGACGGCAAAGTGGCTGTTTGGCAAAAAACTCAGTAACCACTTGCTGTATGGCAGGCATACGAGTAGAGCCACCGACCAAGATAACTTCGTCTAAATCAGCGCCAGAGAGCTTAGCATCCCGCAGTACTTGTTCGCACACGCTTAGCGTACGACGGCTAACGGGTTCTATGATAGCCAGTATATCGGCGCGGCCTAAGACTCCTTGATAAGATCGCCCATTAACCGTGATGTCAATACTGACTTGTTCAGTATCCGTCAATGCTTGCTTGTAAGCTTTGGCTTGTTGTGCAAGTATCGATTTGTCATGACGGCTCACGTCTTTAGGATCGATATCTAACTGCTTGATAAGCCAATTGGTGATCAAACGATCAATATCGTCCCCACCTAGTGCGCTATTACCACCCGTTGCCAATACTTCAAAAACACCATCCGTCAGCTTTAAGATAGAGACGTCAAAAGTTCCGCCCCCAAGATCGTAAATCAGGTAATGGCTTTCTTTGTTATTCTCTTGATCGGTTTGATCCAAACCATAAGCGACTGCAGCAGCGGTAGGCTCATTTAATAAACGCAGCACAGTGATACCAGCTGCTTGTGCCGCATCTTTTGTGGCCTGACGCTGAGCCTCATCGAAATACGCGGGTACGGTAATCACCGCACCTTCGATACTGTCATCAGGTAATGCGCTCGCAGCGCGCTGCTTAAGCGCTGATAAGATACGCGCTGAGACTTCAACAGGGGATATGTCGCCTTGAGCAGTAACGAACGCTGGCATATCATCTTTGCTGCCACTCAACTCATAAGGATGAGAGAATTTGATATCAGCTTGGCTACGACCCATAAAACGCTTAGCCGAGACGATCGTATTTTTTGGATCATCCGCTAAGTGAGATAGGGCCTCATAGCCAACAAGTGGTGCGCCGGTACTTGGATAATAGACAACAGAAGGTAGTAAATTATCGGCGCTTGAGCTTGCTTCTAAGACTTGCGCCTTGCCTGACCGTACCACTGCGACCAATGAGCGCGTGGTACCAAGATCAATTCCTAGGCCAAAACGATGTTGATGAGGTTGGGCGCTTTGATTGGGTTCGGCAATTTGCAATAAAGACATAAGATAACTCAGAGATAAAATAAATAAGTGAAATAAAGCCAATACACCACAGGCACTAGGGCCATGTAACGGCTGTAACCTTACTCTAAAGACAGAGCACGTAGTGGTTAAGCGTGCCTTAAAATAAGAGATTATACGGTATAGTTGGTACTATTTTAACCATGACGTTTAAATAAGAGTCATAAGTTAAAAATGTTCATACATAAACGCTGGTAGATAGGGTGGATCATGTAAATCTAGCTGTTAGATATTTAGACGTACAAATCGTCATCATCTGAATGTTCAGATGTCGCTACCTCATCAAGACCCGTGGTCACATCAGCATTTAATTTAACTAAGAATTTTAGTTTTTGGGTGGCGTCAATCGCCGTTTGCCAGTCTTTGGTCTGGTAGGCGTCCTCAAAACGCTTGGACTGTTTAGACAGCCGTTCTACAATCTGTGGATGTAACTGGGTTAAGGTCTGGCGATCTTTGCCCTCAATGGCGTCATCCAGCTCAATACGCATCTGCATCGCATCTTCTAAAAAGTCTAAGTCTGCGATGGAGTGTTCGACATTTTGCGCTTGACCTGCTAGATCTAACAAATAGCTAGCACGACTGTCAGGGGCGCTTAATGTTTGATACGCTTGGTTGATTAGTGCTGAGGTTTGCTCAGAATGCTGTTGGGCTTGAGCAGTATCTGTTAGGTTTTTGGCCACATTATCCGGATGATAACGCTTTTGTAGCAGGCGTAGCTGTTGATCAAGACGCTCTTGATGGATTTCAAATTGTACAGGTTGCTCAAATAAGGCAAAGAAGTTATCAAACTGTGCTTCTGGAGTAATGTCTGTCATATCATACGCCTTGTTTTTATTTATTTTTAAATTCTTTGTCTAGCTATGTTTGCGCACAGGCTTATCATACTGGCTACCACTGTAGCCATAATATTTTATCACTGCTCGAAGGGAAAATTAGACGTTTTGATCACAGTGACTGTAAACTGGAGACCTTAAACGGTAAAAGATTCACCGCAGCCACATTCCCCTTTTTGATTGGGATTGGTAAATTTAAAGCCTTCGTTTAACCCTTCTTTTTCATAATCCATCAATAACCCATCCAAATAGACCAAGCTTTTAGGGTCAATAAAGATGCTGACGCCGCGACTTTCGTAGCGCGTGTCATTTTCGTCCGGTGTATCGACAAACTCTAAAACATACGCCAAGCCCGAGCAACCCGCTGTACGGATACCAACTCGAATACCTTCACCTTTGCCGCGATTGTCCAAAAAATCTCGAACATGCTGAGCGGCGCGTTCTGTCATTTCAATCATGCCAACTCCCATTGACTATCAATAATAAATATCAATAAAATTCTATATAAACTGGCAACCAAAACGACGAGCTTGCCAAAATAATATGCTAACAACGTTTAGAAAATAAAAGGTGACAATTACATAAGCGTCATTGTCACCTCTTTAGCATTAGTAGCGGTTCAATGAACCGCTACCAAAGCATTGCTGATAAAACAATAGCGCATACGCTAATTGGTTTAGCTGGCGGCTTCTTCTGTTACTGCTGCCGTGCCATGCTTACCTTTATAGTCGCTAATCGCAGCTTTAATGGCATCTTCTGCTAGTACAGAACAATGCACTTTGACAGGTGGTAACGCCAGCTCTTGAGCGATATCGTTGTTTTTGATTTCGCCAGCTTGATCCAAGCTTTTGCCTTTGAGCCACTCAGTTACGAGTGAGCTTGAAGCAATCGCTGAACCGCAGCCATACGTTTTAAAGCGTGCATCTTCGATGATACCATTATCATCCACTTGGATTTGTAGACGCATCACATCGCCACAGGCTGGGGCACCAACCATACCGGTACCAACATTTTGGGCATTTTTATCAAGATTGCCAACGTTGCGTGGATTTTCGTAATGATCAATAACTTGGTCACTATAGGCCATGGGGTTTTCTCCTAGTTAGGTGATGAGTAGTCACTTATTAACTTTGAAACGCTATCTACTCATCGATAATTGGGGTCAAACACTTAACTTTAATTGTCTGATGAACGGAGTAATGGTTATATTTGATAACCATATTGCTCTTTTATTCTGTATTTTAGTGCTCAGCCCATTCGACTGAGTTTAGATCTACCCCTTCTTGGTACATATCCCAAAGTGGGGATAGGGCGCGTAATTTATCAACCGCTTCATGCATTTGCTTGATGACCGTATCGATATCTTCTTCAGTGGTATAACGGCCGAAGCTGAAACGAATGGAGCTGTGGGCCAACTCATCTGGGCGACCAATAGCGCGCAGCACGTACGATGGCTCAAGTGTCGCTGAGGTACAGGCTGAACCTGATGACACTGCTAAGTCTTTTAGCGACATCATGAGAGATTCGCCTTCAACGAAGTTAAAGCTAATATTCACAATATTAGGGACGCTATGTTCAAGATCACCGTTTAAGTAAATCTCTTCGATATCTTGCAGGCCATCCCACAATTTTTGGCGTAGTTTGGCAACATGGGCGTGGTCTTTATCAAAGCGCTCATTGGCTAAGGCAAATGCGGCACCAAGGCCGACGATTTGATGCGTAGGTAATGTACCTGAGCGCATGCCACGTTCGTGACCACCGCCGTGCTGTTCTGCTTTCAGGCGAATACGTGGCTTACGACGAACGAATAGGGCGCCAATGCCCTTAGGGCCGTAGGCTTTATGACCTGAGAAACTCATCAAGTCGATTTTCATTTTTTCGAGATCGATTTTTATTTTACCGACCGATTGTGCCCCATCAACATGGAATACCACGCCAGCTTCGCGAGTGATTTCGCCAATGGCAGCGACATCAGTAATCGTACCAAGCTCGTTGTTTACCATCATGAGTGACACTAAAATGGTGTCCTCACGTAGCGCTTCTTTTACTTGCTCAGGTAAGATCAGACCAGTGCTTGGCTGTGGCTCAAGATAGGTAATGTCAAAACCTTCTTGCTCAAGCTCACGGCAAGTATCGAGTACGGCTTTGTGTTCGATTTTACTGGTAATAATGTGCTTACCACGAGACTGATAAAAATGGGCTGCACCCTTGATAGCTAAGTTATCAGATTCGGTCGCACCAGAGGTAAAGACAATTTCGCGTGGATCTGCGTTAATCACTTCAGCGACTTGCCCGCGAGCGGTTTCTACCGCTTCTTCCGCTTGCCAGCCGTAACCGTGCGAACGCGAGGCTGGGTTACCAAAGATGCCATCTACAGTCAGATACTCGCTCATTTTAGCCGCTACTGATTTAGCAACTGGCGTGGTGGCGGCATAATCTAAGTATATAAGGTTGTTATGTTGGCTCATGCTGGGTTTGCCTCGCTGTTCGATAGAGTAATAGTATTGATGTCTTTTATAGAAATATCTTTAGTGGATGTGTGCTGACGTTCTGACACTGATTGCACATTTTCCATGTCTAATAATTGCGCTAATGTTATATTTTTCAAGTACTGCTCAATGTGATTAGACAACGCACACCATAAATCGTGGGTTAAGCACATTGTACCACCTTGACAGTCTCCGCGTCCTTCACATTGCATTGCATTAACAGATTCATCGACAGCAGAGATAATGCTCATTACATCTATTTCATGTAATGGTTTTGCTAGATGATAACCACCCGCTGCGCCGCGAATACTGGTAACAAGGCCACGTTTACGAAGTTTGGAAAACAACTGTTCGAGATAAGAGATCGAGATCGATTGCCGCTTGGCTATATCAGATAGGGATACGGCGCTATCTTGTTGGCTGGTTTGTAACGCCAAATCTAGTAACGCAGTAACGGCATATCTGCCTCGAGTAGTCAAACGCATGTGTTATCTCCAAACTTTTATGTCATTTTTATTTAACAACGATCTTAGTCAGATGAGATTCGCAATGGCTTATAAAGTCATTTAAAAGCTATTGGATGAACATCAAAGCGACTAAGTTGTGTCTTATCGTTATTAAACAACAGATGATTAACCCGATGTGTGCAACGATTAAGCCAATTATACTTAATCCTGAGTAATTTAGTCAAGATTAAAGTGTGGTTAAATGGTTAATCTAGCTTATTAACACGATTGATAAAAACAATGGCTGATAAAAGGTGGGAGTGGTAAGAGCACTAAAGAGAGGATAAAGCGAATTTAACGGTTTTAAAATACAATGGTAAGTTTACTTCTAAAACCTGAAAATATAGAAAAAAGCGTCTAACACCCTTTAAGAAGTGTTAAGCGCTTTTTTTTCAGTCGTTAGCAGCAGAAGTCAATTATGAACGATCATACGGTCAAAACTAACTCATTAACAGTGCGATAATAGCCCCAATCATAACAATGACAGCCACCACAGCGACGATAGTTAGGGTTTTTTGTTTGCTTTGCAGTTCTTTTAGCGTGGTTTCAAGCTCACGATTTTTGATGGTTAGGGTGTTTATTTGGGTCTGTTGTTCCTTAATACGTAGCTGATAGCTTTCTTTTTTATCCGCCATTTCAGCTTCAGAAGGCTGGTGCTTGCCTTTGCCACCTTTGAATTTCTTAATCAAACCTTGAATTAAGCTACCAAGACCAAGCTGCATGATGAACTGTTTCACCAATTGCACCTGAACAGACTCACCGCGCATTTGGAGTTTTTCAGTGGTTTCGCTATCATGAGTGGTGATCGCATTAATGATTTGGATACTATAGGCATTAATAACGACATCAGGTTCACTACGGCCCACGGGCAATTGAGCATCTAGTAAGACACCTTTGGGGCTAAAGGTGGCAAAAATCTCGACATGGGGCAAATACAAACGCAACGCCACGACCGTACCTTGCTTGGCAAGGGGATAGGCAGCTTTACGTAGTTCAGGGTCCAAACGTAACAATAGTGTCAGCGCCGACTCGATGAACACCAAAATAATATTAAGAAAAGAGTGAGACAACGTAGAACGCTTCATGAAAATAATCCGTTTTTTATTTGATAAATCAGAGGCAAAAGGCAAATAAAGGGCTAAAGTCTACCCACCGTTCTGCAGTGATATTTTGCTTATAGTAACGCCTTTATAGTAAAAAGTAACGCTCGTTTCTGTCAGTTGCTAAATTATTAACTGATAATTTAATGGTCAATAACCACACTAATATTGATGCTTAGTATGGATGAAAACAGTGGGTTAGTGACTATGAGGGGTAACTGATAACCGTTTTATGTCAAAAAACACCTTATATCTTAGCTAAAATAGCGAGCTAATCAGACAGTTGCAAAGGCTTTGCGTAACATTGAGTGTCAAATACGTAGTACAGTGGACAAAAATATGTAAAATCGCTTGCGCTCCTTATGCTGCCTTGATATAAAGACGATAACAAAGCGAAACCTGTTAATACGCAGTCAGGTGGTTTTTATTGCTTAAATGCGATGAGAGCGTTACAATACTTGGCGTGAGCGTTTATTATCCCCCTTAAACTTGAAGGAAATTTTATGAATAAGTCAGAATTAATTGATAGCATCGCAGACAAAAGTGGTCTAAATAAGACTCAAGCTGGCGATGCATTGAATGCTGTTATGGAAAGTGTTGGTGAAGCATTAGAAGCTGGCGATAGCATCTCACTAGTTGGTTTTGGTACATTTAGCGTAAAAGACCGTAAAGCCCGCACTGGCCGTAACCCTAAGACTGGTGAAGAGCTTAGCATTCCAGCAAGTAAAGTACCAAGCTTCAAAGCTGGTAAAAACTTAAAAGAGCGCTTAAACTAAGCCACTCTTTTAAAGTGGACGCTGATAACAACGTATGACACGCATAAAGACAGCGTTTACTATGAGTCATATAATAGATGAACGTTCATGGCTTAGATTGTAATCTCAATGATTATATGAACGAGAAGTGAACGAAAAAAAGCACCTAGTCATTAGGTGCTTTTTTTATCGGTTTAGTTTGTGTCATTCAACGTGAATATTTTGAGTCTGTATCAAAAATCACGTATCATAGGGCGCGCGATAGATGCGTTGTCTAAACAAGGCTGCTTGCACAGGCCTTATTTTTCTCTATCAAAACCGCGAAAGAGGCGCCACCCGACATTAGGGTAGAGGTGAGTTTCGCTTAGTGTTTATTATATAGTCATAAAAATTATATACTGAAACAAGCTATAATAAACTTTAGAACTTACATTAAAAAAATCACATTAAAATCAGTAAAATGAATGGGCGTTTATGAAAATCAACAAAGCGTATAAATTTAGGCTTGAGCCTAATGCAGAGCAGGAGATTATTCTAAATAATCTTGTCGGCTCAGCACGTTTTGTTTGGAATCACATGCTGGCAATATCGTTTGAGATGTTTGCTAAAAATGAGTTTGTCAATGCCACCAACCTCGTTAATAAAATTGTTGACTTAAAGAACAATCCTGAATTTTCTTTCTTAAAAACAAGCTCTAATGCCGTAACCTTACAACAAAAGGTACGTGATCTTGCCTCGGCTTGGTCACGA